>JBILLI010000418.1:0-6668 GCA_044376155.1 Polyangiales bacterium | reverse complement strand
GCGCCCCTCACGGCCCTCGCGCGCCTCCTCGCCCGCGACCTCGACGCGCCCGACGACGACTGGATCTCCCTCTCCCGCAAGCACATCGCGACCTTCGGGGCGCACCTCGGGGGCCGTCTGGGATCGGGGGTGCGCCAGGGTCCGCTCGCCGCGCGGGTGCTCGGGGACCACGGCGAGCGCGCGCGCTGCCTCGACCGCGCGCTGGTGATCGTGGCCGAGCACGAGCTCAATCCGTCGTCCTTCGCGGCGCGCGTGGCGTCATCGGCAGGCGCGGGGATCACCGCGTGCCTCCTCGCCGCCGCGTCCACCATGACCGGCCCGCGCCACGGGCGCATGAGCGACACGTTGGAGGAACTCCTCGCGGGCGCAGACAGCCTCGGTGCGTTGCGGGCCATGGTCGCGCGGGGCGAGGCCGCGCCGGGCTTCGGTCACCCGATGTACCCGTCGGGGGATCCCCGGGCCGCGGCGCTGCTCGCGATGAGCGCGGCGCTGGGGCTCGCGGGCCCCGAGGGCGCGCGCTTCTCTGCGGCGCTGTCGCTGCTGCGGGAGCTCGGTCACGCGCCCCCGAACCTCGACGCGGGTCTCGTCGCGCTGCGCATCGCCCTCGGGCTGCCCCGGGGCTTCGCGGCGGGGATCTTCGCCCTGGGCCGCATGGCGGGCTGGACCGCGCACGCCCTGGAGCAGCGCGACGACCGCCACCCGCTGCGACCGCGCGCGCAACTCGTGCCCGGGGTGATGGCGACGCCGACCCAACTGCGATAGGGGCTCCCGGGTTGAAGCGCGCGACGAAGCCACCGGATTTTCGCCAACCGCCGCGGGTGACCTCGCTGGTGTTCTGGCACTTCGCGAAGACCCTCGCCCCATGGCTCACGGCGATGGCGCTGTACCTCGTAGGAGCCACCGCGCTGGTGCGCTGGGACATGGCGCGGCACCGCGAGGTCGACGGCGACTTCGGCGCGGACCTCTACGGGATGTACACCCAGCTCTTCTTCGAGCCGACGAGCGGTCTCCCGCGGTCGCCGCTGGCGCGCGCGGTGTTCTGGGTCACCCCGCTGCTGGGCGTGATGCTCATCGCGCGGGGGCTGGTGCGGGTGGGCTCCTCGCTCTTCGACGTCGACGAGCGGCGCAAGCTCTGGGTGAGGATCATGACCGAGCAGATGAAGGGGCACACCATCGTGTGCGGGCTGGGGCACGTCGGCGTGCGGGTGGTGGAGTCGCTGCACGCGCTGGGCGTCGCCGTCGTCGCGCTGGAGCGCCGCCGCGAGGAGAGCTTCGCCGCCGTGGTCGAGCGCCTCGGCGTGCCCGTGCACTACGGCGACGTGCGGCAGGACGAGGTGCTCCTCGGCGCGGGCGTGCGCGCGGCCAGCGCGGTGGTGTGCGCCACCGACGACGACCTCACCAACCTCGAGGTGGCCATCGACGCGCGGCGCATGCACCCGGGCATTCGCGTGGTGGTGCGGGTCTTCGACCAGCGCGTCGCGGGCAAGATCGGCGCGGCGCTGCACTTCGACCAGACCTTCAGCACCGCGGCCATGGCGGGGCCCCTGGTGGCGCTGCAGGCCGTGGAGCAGGGGGTGGTCGGGGTCTACCGCACGGGCGACGGCGGGCTGCGGGTGGACATGGAATTCCCCGCCCCCGCGGCGTGGGTGGGCAACACCGTGGAGCGCTGCGAGGACCGGGTGGATGGACGTGTGGTCCGCCTCGTGCGCGGGGGGAAGACCCTGCGCCCCCGCCACGACGTGGTGGTGCAGGAGGGCGACGTGCTGGTGCTCGACCTGCCGGCCGAGAACGTCGCGCGGCTCCGCCGCGGGTGAGCGGGGCTCAACCTCTGGGACGCGTGGCCGTTCGTACGCCGAGGCGCATGAGCAAGGGCCCCCGCATCGGCTGGATGATCGACAACTTCCTCGGCGACGACGTGCTCAAGGCCGTGCGCGACACCTGGCCCGTGGTCATGCTCCGACGCTCCGACGAGGCCGGCGGGCTCAAGGACCTGCGCGCCCTGCTGCTCCTCGTCGAGCAGCCGCGCTTCGAGGGCATCGCCACCATCGCCCGCGTGCGCGAGCTCTCCCCCTCGCTGCCCATCATCGCCCTCAGCCGCGGGCTCGACGTGAACCACGCGGTGGAACTCCTGCGCCTCGGCGTGGCCGACTGCATGGAACACCCGTGGGAGCCCACGGTGATCCTGCGCAAGATCGACCGGGCCATGAGCGGCGCGGCGTCGATGTCGTTCACCTCGCCCCTGCTCACCCCCTTCGCGCAGCGCGCGGGGCGGCCCGACCACGGGGTGAACCGTCGGCGGTGCTTTCGCGCGCCGATCCATGCGAGCCACGGGGTCGCGAGCCGGATCCAGTTCGCCGACCTCGACCGCGTGTGCGCGCTCACCGAGCTCGGTGTTCCCTCCGAGGGCGGCACGGGCGGGTTCACCCTGCACCTCCAGACCACGCAGGGCGACACCAGCTATCTCCCGCCCCACGTGGGCGAGTCGGTGATCGTCGCCCTCGACGTGCTCGGTCACCGCATGTCGCTCACCGGCATCGTGCGGCGCATCACCCCCGTGCGCACGCATCCCCCCACGGCGGCCATCGGGGTGGAGTACGTCGCCGCCGAGAACGACGAGATGGTCCTCCAGCACCTCTGGATCGAGGCCCAGCGCACCCACCGCCTGCAGACCGGGCTCACCCGCCGCGGGTCCATGATGTCCACCATGGTCCGCACGCCGGGACGCGCCTGACGCATCCGTTCGCGCGCCCGCGGCGTAGCTCCTCGCGTGCGCCTCGCCCTCACCCTCTCGCTCCTCACCGCCTGCGCCACCCCGCGCGGACTCTCCGCCCCCGGCACGCCCCCCGCGGTGGACATCGCCCTCGCCCGGGAGCGCCGCGGTGACCTCTCCCCCGCGTGGAACCTGTTGCGCCCCAACGTGTTTCAGCGCGCCCTGGCCGAGGGGCGCCTCGTGGTCTTCGACGGCGCGGCGAACTGGTGCCACTGGTGCCACGTCATGGACGAGACCACCTGGCGCGACCCCGCGGTGCTCGCCCTGCTGCACACACGCTTCGTCGCCGCCCGCGAGGACGTCGACACCCGCCCCGACCTCGCCGCCCGCTACGCCGCCTGGGGGTGGCCCGCGACGATCATCCTCGACGCGCAGGGCCGCGAGCTCGCGCGCTACCGGGGCTACCTCACCCCCGCGCAGATGCTCGCCGCGCTCCGCGCCGCGCTGCGTGATCCCACACCCCTCGCCGACGTCGAAGTGCCTGGGGTGCAATCACTTCCGCTCGGTCACCGACTCGCCGACGCCCTCGACCAGATGGACCGCGCGTACGACCCCGCCCTCGCGAGCTGGGGCACGAACCAGAAGGTCGCCCTCGGCGACAACGTGCGGGTCGAGCTCCTGCGCGCGTCGCAGGGTGACCCCGCCGCGGGGGCGCGCGCGAGAGAGACCCTCACCCGGCAGCGCAGGATCTACGACCCCGTGTGGGGCGGGGTCTACCAGTACAGCGCGGGGACCACCTGGGACGATCCGCACTTCGAGCGATTGATGGCGTTCCAGACCCCCACGGTGCTCGCGGCGCTGCGGGCGGGGCGCGTGCTCGACGACCCCGCGTTCACGCGCGACGCCCAGGCCATCGGACACTTCCTGCTCGACCACCTCCGTGACGAGACGGGCGCGTTTCACGGTTCGATGGACGCGGACGTGAACGCCCACGACCGCGCCGCGCGCTTCGTCGACGGGCACGTGTACTTCGCCCTGCCCGACGCCGAACGCCGTCGTCTGGGGCTCCCGCACGTCGACCCCGGGGCCCACCCCCGAGACAACGGCATGGCGATCGAAGCCCTTGTGGCGCTGCACGATGCGACGCATGAGGCGGTGTGGTTGGGCGCCGCGCGACAGGCCGCGGCGGTGATGCGCGCGCGCCACGTCGACGCCGAGGGGAGGGTCTCTCGCGCGGGCACCCGAGACCGTCTGCTCGCCGACGCCGCGTGGCTCGCGCTGGGCCTCGCCGCCCTCGCGCCGCACGACCCCGAGGCGGGGGCGGTGGCGTCGCGCATCGCATCGAGAACCCTCGATGACTTCGACACGCCCGCGGGGCTGCGCGCGGTGATCCCGGTGGAGGTCCTGCCCGGCGCGCTCGCGGGGACGGACGTACCGTTGGGTGACAACCTCGCGCTGCTGCGGGCCCTCGCGCGCCTCGCGGTGCGGGCAGAAGACACCCGCGCCTTGTTCGACCGGGTGATGCACCCCGCGCAGATCCGGGCGCACGGGCGCTTCATCGGCGAGGCGCTGGTCACGGCCCACGACCTCGGGGTGATGCCTGCGCCCGCGGGGCTGCGCGCGGAGGTGGATGCGGGCGAGGGGGCGACGCTCACCGCGACGCTCGTGCCCGCGGGTGAGGGGGCCACCGTGCGGGTGGCGCTGCGCGCGGGGGTCGCACACGTGAACCGCACGTACCCCACGGCGCTCACGCTGCAGGGCATCGACGCGCGCCCCGCGGTGGAGGTGCGCGACGAGGGGGTGCGCGGGGAGCAGGCGCTGTCGGTGATGCCCGCGGCGACGCACCTGCGCGGCGCGCTGCGCTGGGCGCGGTGCAGCGAGACGACGTGTGTGCCGGTGGAGACGGTGTTCGTGCTGCGGCGTCCGTTGCCGTGACGGTCAGGGCGCGGCGCAGAGCTCAGAGCGGATGAGAAAGCGCACGCCCTCGGGGGCTTCGAGCGAGAAGCCCGCGCCGCGGCCCGGGACCACGTCGAGGATCAGGCGGGTGTGGGACCAGCGTTCGAACTGATCCCCGCCCATGTAGTACGGGCAGCCGTCGACCTCGCCGAGCCGCACGTCGCGCGCGCCCACGCGGAACTCTCCGTCGGGGTAACACATCGGCGCGCTGCCATCGCAGCACCCGCCCGACTGATGGAACATCAGCGGCCCGTGCATCGCGCGGAGGCGACGAATGAGCGCCACGGCGGCCTCCGTTGCCTCCACGCGCGGGTCCATCAGAAGAAGCCCATGGGCTTGGGGTCGTAGCTCACGAGGATGTTCTTCGTCTGCTGGTAGTGCGCGAGCATCATCTTGTGGTTCTCGCGGCCGATGCCCGAGTGCTTGTACCCGCCGAAGGCCGCGTGGGCGGGGTAGAGATGGTAGCTGTTGGTCCAGACGCGGCCGGCCTGAATCGCGCGGGCGGCGTTGTAGGCGGTGTGCACGCTGCGGGTCCACACGCCGGCGCCCAGGCCGTAGAGGGAGTCGTTGGCGATCTCGATGGCCTGGTCGTAGTCCTCGAAGGAGGTCACCGAGACCACCGGGCCGAAGATCTCCTCTTGAAAGACCCGCATCTTGTTGTGGCCTTCGAAGACCGTGGGCATCACGTAGTACCCGCCCTCGAGGTCACCCCCAAGACGCGCGCGCTCACCGCCGAGGAGCACCTTGGCGCCCTCCTTCTTGCCGATGTCGATGTACGACAGGATCTTCTCGAGCTGGTCGTTCGACGCCTGCGCGCCCACCCGCGTCGCCGTGTCGAGGGGATCTCCCGGCACGGTCTCCCGCGTGCGGGTCACGGCCATGTCGAGGAAGGCGCCGTAGATGGACTTCTCGATGAGCGCGCGCGACGGGCAGGTGCAGACCTCGCCCTGGTTGAGCGCGAACATCGCGAAGCCCTCCAGGGCCTTCTGGCGAAAGTCGTCGTCGGCCGCGAGCACGTCGGCGAAGAAGATGTTCGGGCTCTTGCCCCCGAGCTCCAGGGTCACGGGGATGAGGTTCTCCGACGCGTACTGCATGATCAGACGCCCGGTGGTGGTCTCGCCGGTGAAGGCCACCTTGGCGACGCGCGGGCTCGACGCGAGGGGCTTGCCGGCCTCGACCCCGAAGCCGTTCACGATGTTCAGCACGCCGGGGGGCAGGAGGTGACCCACGAGCTCGGCCCACAGGAGGATCGTCGCGGGCGTCTGCTCCGCGGGCTTGAGCACCACGCAGTTGCCCGCGGCGAGGGCGGGGGCGAGCTTCCACGCGGCCATGAGCAGCGGGAAGTTCCACGGGATGATCTGCGCGACCACGCCGAGGGGCTCCTTCACGTGGTACGCGACGGTCATGGGGTCGAGCTCGGCGAGGGAGCCCTCCTCGGCGCGCAGGCAGCCCGCGAAGTAGCGGAAGTGATCGATGGCCAGGGGCAGGTCCGCGGCGAGGGTCTCGCGCACGGGCTTGCCGTTGTCCCAGCTCTCAGAGACCGCGAGGAGCTCGAGGTTGGCCTCCATCACGTCGGCGATCTTGTTGAGGATCTTCGCGCGGTCGGCGGGAGGGGTCCTGCCCCAGCGGCCCTTGGCGGCGTGGGCGGCGTCGAGGGCGCGGTCGATGTCCTCGTGGGTCGACCGCGGGATCTCGCAGAACGTGCGCCCGGTCACCGGGGTGATGTTCTCGAAGTAGTTCCCCCGCGCGGGCTTCACGAACTCGCCGCCGATGAAGTTCTCGTAGCGGGACTTGTACTGGACCTTCGCGCCGGGCGTGTTCGGACGTTCGTATCGCATGGTGACTCGTCTCCTCCGTGGGTGTGCCGCGGGGCACTGCAGCGCCCGGGCCACGCGAGACGTCCCGATGACGCGCGGGGATGCTGCGGTGCGGCGTGTTGCGTTTCGCGACACCCCGGTGGCGCGGGCCGCGACAGCGCGCAACGCCTTGCGACACAGGGGGT
>JBILLI010000417.1:0-6688 GCA_044376155.1 Polyangiales bacterium | reverse complement strand
ACTTCATCGCGATGGAGTACCTCCACGGGGAGTCCCTGGGGGTGGTGGCGCGTCGCTCGTGGAGCATGGGGCTGCCGATGCCCCTGGAGTTCGCCGCGCGGGTCATCGCCGACGCCGCCCGGGGCCTCCACGCCGCCCATGAACTGCGGGTGGAGAGCGGGCAGAGCGCGGGGGTGGTGCACCGCGATGTCTCTCCCGAGAACATCTTCGTGACCTACGCGGGCATCTCGAAGATCGTCGACTTCGGGGTCGCGCGCTCAGACACCCAGGCGTCGGATCGCACCGCCACGGGGGAGCTCAAGGGCAAGGTCGCGTACATGTCTCCGGAGCAGATCCGTGAGGCGCGCGTCGACCGTCGCACCGACATCTGGGCGGCGGGCGTGGTGCTCTGGGAGGTCACCGTGGGGCGGCGGTTGTTCCGTCGGCACTCCGACGCGGCGACGGTGCTCGCGGTGATGCGCGACACCATCCCCCTGCCGTCGCAGATGCGCGAGGACTACCCAGAGCTCCTGGAGGCCATCGTGATGCGCGCGCTCGAGCGCGACCCCGCGCGGCGCTTTCAGACCTCGCTGGAGTTCGCCCGGGCGCTGGAGTCGTACCTCTCCGCGTCGGGTCTGCCCGCGGGCGCGGGCGACGTCGGCGAGTTCATGCAGACCCTCTTCGCGGACCAGATCGCCATGCGCGACGAGGTGCTCCGCGCGGGCGCGCGCCTCGCGCCGCTCGAGGAGCTCGTGGCCGTGTGGCAGGGCTCCTCGCCCACGCCGCCGCCGCCGCCGCCGCCGCCCGAAGACGACTTCGAAGAGGTGCCCTCCGAGGCGGTCACCGCGCCGCGCGGCGAGCACGAGCTCAACGACGAGAGCGAGGCGATCCCGCTCACGCGCTCCGCCGACGACGGCCCGCGCACGGTGTACGTCGCGTCGAAATCGTCGCGCCGCGCGGAGGGCGGGAGCCTCGGCGCGCTCTTTGGCGCGGCCCTCGCGGTGGTGACCCTGGCGCTGGTGTACCTCGTGCTCCGCCCGCGGCCGACGCCCGTGCGACGCGCGGCGGTGCCGACGCCCGTGGGCCGCGCGCCCCTTCGCGCCCCGCCGCGCCCGGCGACACCCCCCGCGGTGCACGATCCGCTGCCGACGCCCGCGCCGCCGCGGGTCGCCGTGCCGACGCCCACCCCTCCGACCGCGCCGCGACGGCCGCGCCCCGCGACCACCGTGCAGGCGATGACCTCGCCGCCCGCGGTCACGCCCCTCTCGCGCCCGGGATACCTCTCGTTCACCTCCACGCCCGCGGCGGACGTCTACGAAGGCGACCGCATCCTCGGCGTGACCCCGCTGCTCGACCGCGCGGTGCCGCCGGGGCCGCACTCGTTCCGCTTCGTGCTGCGTGACGGCAGCGCCGCGCGCTCGGTGAACGTCGACGTGCAACCCGGCGCGAGCTCGCTGGTGAACGTGAACTGGCACCCCCATGGCGACGGCGAGGGCGCCGACGGCGGTCAGCTCCCGTAGCGCGCGACGAGGGCCTTCGCCCGCTCCACGAAGGCCGCCTGGTGGTGCCGCTCGAAATCGCCCCAGGTGCTCAAGGTGGTCGTGTCGACCACGCGGTCGAGAAAGACCTTGCCGAGGAGGTGATCCACCTCGTGCTGGTAGGTGCCCGCGGTGAGACCACGCACGACCTTGTCGATGGGCTCTCCGTGGCGGTCCCACGCCCGCACGCGGATCTCCGTGGCGCGCGGCGCGACCCCCCGGAGGTTGGGCACCGAGAGGCATCCCTCGTAGTTGTCGAAGCGCTCGTCGGTGAGGAGCTCGATGACGGGGTTCACCAGCACCGTGAGGGGGATGTCGGGCTTATAGGGGTAACGCGGGTTCTGCTTCACCTCCAGCGCGCACACCGCGATGGACTCGTACACCTGCGGCGCCGCGAGGCCCGCGCCGTTGGCGTCGCGCATCGTCTCGATGAGGTCGTCGATGAAGCGTTGGGTCTCGGGCGCGCGGAGCTCGTCGAGGGTGAGCTCGCGGGCGCGGAGCCTCAGAACGGGATGGCCCAGGGTGGCGATCTTGCGGATGGTCATGAAGGTCCCGCGACAGTGTACCCGCACCGGGCGTTCAGGGTAGCGAGCGCACACGCGTTCGGGCATCGTCGCCGCGCAGGAGGAAAGACCATGCGAGCGCGGTGGCGGTGGATCGTGTCGGCGGTGGCCCTGGGCGGGTGCTTCAGCGATCCCCCGGCGGGAGACGGTGACGCGGCGGTCAAGGACGACGTGACCCTGGACGATCGTTCGAACACGGACGATCTCCCACCCGCGGGCGACGCGGGCCCAGGGGCGGATGTCGTCACGGGCGCCGACGCGCCGCAAGACGCTCGCCCCGCCGACGTGCCGGCCCCCCTGCGCGCGCGGCGCAGCGCCACCGAGGGCGGCCCCCTGGCGCTCACCGAAGACGACGCCGTGCTCGTCGCGGCGAACCGCATGGCGGGCACCGTCGCGGTCTTCGACATCGCCTGGGGCGCCGACGGCCCCACGCCCACCCGACGCGCGTCGCTGCCCTTCACCGATGGGGAGCCGTGGGCGGTGGTCCTCGGCAACGACGGCGACACGGCCTACGTCGTGCTGCGGCGCGCGCAGGAGCTGGTCGAGGTGCGCGGGCTGCGCGGCACGCCCGCCGTGGGGCGGCGGGTGCGCGTGGGCAGCGAGCCCACCGGCGTCGCGATCTCGCCCACGGGCCAGCGGCTCTACGTCGCCAACCACGCCGACGGCACCGTCACCGAGGTCGAGGCCGCGGGCATGACCCTGCTGCGCACCATCGACCTCAACGCGCAGCTCACGCCCCGCCTGGGCCCCGCCACCGAGGCGCGGCCAGGGCTCGCCCACCCGCGCTCGCTCGCGGTGACCAACGACGGCGACACCGTCGACGGCGACGAGACCGTGTTCGTCACCGAGTTCTTCGGGCAGCCGCGCCTCGACGCGCCGGCGGGCACCCTGGGCGTTGACCTCGCCCGCGAGGGGCTCGTCTACCGCTTCAACGCCGGCAGCGGGGTGCTCGCGACGCCCGTGGCGCTGCCGCCGCTCGAAGATTCGGGCTTCGTCGACGCCGAGGGCCTCGCCACGGGGTGCTTCCCCTCGCAGCTCCAGGGCATCACGCTGCGCGGCGGGCGGCTCTACGTGCCCACGGTCTGCGCGTCGCCCCGCGGACCCACCGGGCCGGGCACCGAGTCGAGCCGCGCCGACGCCAACTTTCGCACGCAGGTGCACGCGGTGGTCTACGCCGTGGACGTCGAGACGGGCGCCGAGGTCCCGCGGGCCCGGGCGCTGCTCACCCGCGAGCTCGACGCGCACTACAACAGCACCATGACCAGCGACGACGCGCGGCGAATGCCGTTGATCCCCGTGTCGGTGGCCTTCGCGCCGAGCGACGGCGCCGCGCTGGTCACGGCCTACGGCGCCGACGCGCTCTACCGCGTGCGCTACGGCGGCGACGGCGCGCTCGAGTCCGTGGCGACGCCTGGGGCCGCGGCCTTCGTCGACCTCCGGGCCACCGACGGCAACGGAGGATCGCTCCCCGTGGGCGCGGTCTACGCCGCCCGGGGCACCCACGCCTTCGCGCTCAACGCGGGCAACGGGATGCTCTCGGTGGTGAATCCTGCGGGGCTCAACGTGACGCGCACCGCGCCCGCGGCGGATCCTCCGTCCGACGGGCTCCAGGCCCTCGTGTCCCGCGGCCGACGGCTCTTCGCCACGGGCCTCGGGCGCTGGTCCCTGCGCGGGCAGGCGTGGAACAGCTGCGAGACCTGCCACCCCGATGGGCTTAGCGACGGGGTGACCTGGTACTTCCCCCGCGGCCCGCGGCAGACGCCCTCCCTCGACGGCACCTACGACGGCGCGGGCAACCAGCGCCTGCTCAACTGGACCGCGATGTTCGACGAGGTGCACGACTTCGAGCTCAACGTGCGCAACAACTCGGGCGGCGTGGGCGCCATCGTGCACCGCGCGGGCGACGGCTCCACCCCGCCGCGCGTGACGGCCTCGGACCGCATCGTGTTCGACGGCACCGCCGCCACGCCCCCGCAGGTCGCGACGATGAGCACCCACGCCGGCCTCGACGGCTCGACGCGCTCGCTCATGCCCGAGTTCCTCGCGAGCGTGCGGTCGTCCATCGACGACTGGCGCGCCATCGACGCCTACGTGCGCGCGCTGCGCGCCCCGCGAGCGCCGTCGAACCTCAACACCGACGACGTCACCGCGGGCCGCGCGCTCTTCGAGGCCGGCAACTGCCAGGGCTGCCACGGCGGCCCCGGGTGGACCGTCTCGCGCCGCTGGTACACCCCTTCGCCCACCACCAACGACCCGATGATGGGCACCCTGCGCAGCACCAACTACACCCTGCCGATGGACTTCCCCGCCGCGCTCAATCCCCCGGCGAACAACTCCTCGCGGCAGGCCCTGCTGCGCCTCACGGGCGATCCGTCGGTGCTCGCGGCCAACGACCAGATCCTCTGCGTGCTCCGCAGCGTGGGGACCTTCCCGACCAGCCTCGACGAGAGCCGCACCGGCATCGCCCCCAACGGCGTGTCGGTGCGCGAGCTCCGTCAAGACATGCGCACCGTCGCGCAGGGCGCCACGGGCTACAACCCGCCCTCCCTCGTGGGCAACACCCTGGGCGCGCCGTACTTCCACGCCGGAAACGCGCGCAGCCTGGAGGAGGTGTTCTCGTCGACGTTCAACACCCACGCCCGCGCGCTCGCGCCGATGTTCCTGAGCGACCCCAAGGCCCGCGCGCGCCAGGTGCGGCAGCTCGTGGCCTTTCTGCTCTCCATCGACGACGGCACCGCGGCGATCACCGCGGCCCCGTCGGTGACCTACGCGACCGACCTCTGCCCGCAGATGTGAGCGGGCCTCAGCCCCCGTCGACCTCCCGCACCCGCAACGCCGCGCTCGCGGGCAACACGACCCGCAGCGCCTCGTTCGCAGGCGCAGCGCCCGCCCCGCGCCGCACCACCAGCGCGTCGCCCTCTCGCGTCACCGAGACCCTCTCGCCGACGCCGCCGTTCGTGCAGCGCATTGCGATAAGTTCGCCCGCGCCCGGAGCCTCTGCCGCGCAGCGGTCGAACACGCCCACGAGGCGGTCGGAGCGGTCGAGCGACACCAGCAAACGCCGACGCGGCCCGGGCATTCCCCCCGGGAGCCAGTCGGGCACGAGCGCGAAGCGCAGCTCTCTCGGCGGGGGCGGGCGCGCCACCTCCACCGCGGGCGGCGACGGCGGGCGCGGCGGCGTCGCCGAAGGACACGCGCCCACCGCGCGCCACCGCTGCGAGGGCACGCTGCCGCTGAAGGTCCGCCCGTCGCACCCGCAGTAGTCCTGGGGCGTGGGGCGCACCCGGGCGTCCCAGCAGCGGTAGCGCGCGGCGCCCTCGCACCCCGATTCGAGGTAGGGCACCTCGTCGCGGCCACACCCGTGTGCGCCCTGGGCGTGGGCAGAGCATTCGGCCAGGAGCAGCGCGAGCAGCGGCGCGTGACGGTTCACCCGACGACGATACAACCGCGCCGCCCGGCGCGCACCCGGATCAGCCCGGCACCATCACGCACGCGCTGCCGCCCACGCACGCGTAGCCCGCGGGGCAACACTGGCAGGGGCACGGCTGAGACCCGTCGCTGCAGGTGAGCCGCGTGCACCGACCGCCCACGCAGAACTCGTCGCAGCGGCACCCGCCCGCGCAGCCCGAGGGGGAGCAGAAGAAGTTCCGCACGTTGTCAGGGTTCTGCGTGCAGGTCTCGGCCCCCGCGCAGGTGCCGATGCACTGCCCGCCGCAGCCGTCGGCCGTGCCGCAGCGCATGCCCTCGGGGCAGTTGGGCACACACACGCAGCGGCGCAGCGTGGGGTCGCAGCGCTCCCCGGCCGCGCAGCGACGTCCGTCGGCGCAGGCCGGCGCGCCCGGGCAGCGGTTCGCGATGGGCGTGCCGCACGCGGTGGCCGCGGGGTCGGCCATGCACGCGGGCACGCAGCGGCACACGCCCGACTCGCAGGCGGTGCCGCTCGCGCAGGCGTTGCCGCACGCGCCGCAGTGCGAGCCGTCGCTGTTGAGATCCACGCAGAGGTTGCCGCAGCGGGTTTGCCCGCCGGGGCACGCGCAGCGCCCGTTGGTGCAGGTGGTGCCGCTGGGACACACCGCGCCGCAGCCGCCGCAGTGCGCGTTGTCGCGGGCCACGTCGACGCAGCGGCCGCCACACACCGTGAGGCCGCCCGGGCACACGCACACCCCGCCCGCGCAGTCGGTGCCCGAGGGGCAGGTGACGCCGCAGCCGCCGCAGTTCTGCGGGTCCTGCGCGGCGTTCACGCACACGCCCGCGCAGTCGGTGAGGCCCTTGGGGCAGACGCACGCGCGCCCGTCACACACCCGGCCCGTCGCGCAGAGCGTGCCCGTGCCCGGGCAGGCTGAGCCCACGCAGGTGCTCGGGATCGCCGCGCCGCACGCCACCGTCGACGGCGGCGCGCAGGTGTTCACGCACTGGCACTGGCCCGAGATGCACCGCTGCCCCGTGGGGCACAGCGTGCCCGCGCCGCACGACGGGCCGCCCGGACACACGTTGGGGATGCTCACCCCGCACGCCACCGACGCCGGGTTCGTGATCGGGCAGCGCGGCGCGCACACGCAGCGGTCCGCGGTGCAGGTCTCGCCCGTGGGGCAGCGCGCGCCCGACCCC
>JBILLI010000416.1:0-6699 GCA_044376155.1 Polyangiales bacterium | reverse complement strand
GGGATTACGACGGCATCGTCGACGCGCAGGGGGTCCATGGGAGGAACGGGCTCAGGCCGAGACGCTCATGGCGACGCCGAGGCGCTGCCGCAGGCGCATGTACTCCTCGGAGACCGCGTAGGCGCGGAGCTCGCGCACGCGCTCGGCGTGGGAGAGCGACGACTGCTCCTCGGGCGTGGCCTTGATCACCGCGATGGCCATGGCGAGGTCGTTGGCGAGCACGAAGCCCGCGCGGTCGGCGGTGAGGTCCACGCCCGCGACCCAGCGGCGGAGATCGAGGGCGCTGTCCGACGCGAGGAGCTTGCCCACCAGCGAGGTGAGGAGATCGAGGGACTGTCCCTTGAGCTCCGCGCGCACCGAGGCGAGGTTCTCGGTGACCGGCGCGATGAGGTCGGCGCTCACGGGGAACGACGGCTGCACCGCGCGAATGGCCGCGAAGAGCCACGCGCGCAGGCCCGTGCCCGTGGGGATCACCTGCCGCACGAAATGCCCCGGGCGGAAGTACGAGAGCCGCGCGCCGGCGAGGAACGCGAGGGCCTTGGACGGCCCCCCCGCGAGGGCGGTGGCGCCGAGGAGCAGCGCGGGCGGGTCGGTGAGGGCCAGGGTGATGCCCGAGTCCTCGTCGGGGAGGGTGTACGTCGGCGGGGACTTCATGCCGAAGGTGCCCGCGGCGTAGTGAATGGTCTGCGCGGCCTGGCCCTCGTCGGTGGCCGGGTCGACCCGGGCGCCCTCGGTGAGCTTGTAGCGATCCTTGGGCAGCGCGCGGGACTTCATCACCGCGGGCAGGATGATCGCGAACACCGAGGTGAGCAGCGGATCCTGCATGGGGTGCGTGAGGTCCTTGGACCAGCGCTCGTCGTTGAGCTTCTCCTGCGCCGCGGCGGGGCCGTCACCCCGGAACTTCTTGAAGAAGCTCTCCTCCTCGGGCTCGGCCGCGCGCACCGAGACCAGCGCCTGGCACATGCACCAGGCCTCGTCGGGGCGACGCGCGGCGGTGAACACCGTGCGCAGGGCGTGCAGCGACTCCACCCGCAGCGGGTTCCGCGCGAGCAGCTCGCGGTGCACGGTGACCGCGCGGTCCTGGTAGCGCTTCGCGTCGGTGAGGTAGAGCCCCGCGAGCTTCTCGCGAAAGTCGTACTCGCCGGGGCAGAGCTCCATCGCGCGCTCGTACTCCGTGATGGCCTCCTCGGCGCGCTCCAGGCGGTCCTCGGCGAGGGCACCGAGGCGGGCGTGGAGGCGAGCCTTCGCGCTGGCCGACGCCCCCGCGGGGAGCTTGGTGAGCACCCGGCGGAGCGACTGCTCCAGGCCCGACCACTCGCCGCGGTCACCGCGAAGGGTGCTGAGACCGTCGAGGGCGAGCTCCAGCGTGGGGTCCCGCTCCAGCGCCTGCTCGTAGTAATCGATGGCCTCCTCGGGCCGGTCGAGGTGCTTGTCGCAGAGCTGCGCGGCCGTGAGGTAGTACCGCGCGAGGCGCGCGTCGTCCTCCACGAGGTCGGTGAACTTCAGGATGATCTCGACGAGGCGACCCCAGTCCTTCTCGTCGGAGTAGAGCTGCATGAGGCGCATGAGCACCTTGCGGTCGTCGGGCCGCAGCTCCAGCGCCTGCATGTAGACCCGCGCGGCCTTGGCCTTCTCCCCGAGCTTCGACGCCGTGAGCTCCGCGATCTCGTGCAACAGCTCACCCTTCTGGGCGTTGTCGCTGGTGTGCTCGAGCCGCGCGCGCTTCAGCCGCACGACCTCGTCCCAGCGGCCCTTCTCGCCGTAGAGCGTCACCGCGAGGTCCATCGCGCGGACCTCCGCGGGGTTGAGCTCCAGGGCCTTCTCGAGGGAGCGCAGGGCCTTGTCGGTCTGGTCCACCCGGCGGGCGGCGTCGGCGTGCTCGAAGAGGGCCGACACCCGCGCATCGCGGTCGAGGCCGTCGCCGTGCGCCGTGAGCAGCGACTCGTAGCGCTCCGCCGCGTCGGACCACGCCTCGACCTTGTACGTCGCCCGCGCCACCGCGAGCTGCACGTCGCGGTCCTCCGGGGCGATCTCGCCCGCGGCGCGCAGCGCATCCAGCGCGCGGCCGTTCTCGCCGTTGCGCGCGAGGGCCTCGCCGTAGCGCAGCGCCACGCGCAGACCCTCCTCCCGCGGGAGGTCCTTCGCGCGACTCGCCCGCGCGGCGAGGAGCTTCGCGGCCTCTTCCCACTCGCCCTGGTCGAAGCGGAGCTCGCCGAGCATCGCCGCGGCCTCTTCGCTGGTGCCGTCGAGCAGCACGGCCTTCTCGGCCGCGTCGCGGGCCTTCTCGGTGTCCTTCAGCCGGTCGCGGTAGATCCGCGCCACCTGGGACCACAGCGCCGCGCGGGCGTTGGTCCCCTCGGCGGCCTCGATCTCGCGCTGCAGAAGCTCAATGGCGCCCTGCGCATCACCGCGAGAGGCGTAGAGCTCCCGCAGCCGCACCGTCGCCGACGCGCTGTCGGGGTCGGCGTCGAGGGCCTGCTTGTAGCGCTCGATGGCGCCGTCGCGGTCGCCCTTCTCCTCGAGGATGCGACCGACCTTGAGCAGCACCTCGACCTTCTGCGCGGCGTCCTTCGCGCCCGCGGCGAGGCGGTCGTAGGCCTCGGTGGCGGCGCGCACGTCGCCCTTCTGCGCGGAGACCTTCGCGAGACCCTCGAGGGCCCCGGCGTGGTCCTTGTCGTGCTCCAGCACGCGCTCGTAGCAGCGCTGCGCGCGGTCGAGGGAGCCGATGGGGTCGAGCAGCACCTTCGCCGCCGAGAGCAGGAGCTCCGTGCGCTTCGCGCCGTCTTCGACCAGCGTGGCGTTGCGCTCCAGCAGCGTCGCGAGGTCCTCCCAGCGGGTGAGCACGCGGTAGACCCGGCCGAGGCCCCGCAGCGCTTCGTCGCTCCCGGGGTCGAGCTTGAGGGCGGCCTCGAAGGCCTCCGCCGCGCGGGTGTGGTCGACGAACTCCTCTTCGACCATGGCGCCGACGCGGTTGTAGAGCTCGACCTTCTGCCGCGGCGTGGAGGCCACCGGCACCTGCGCTTCAAGCACGGCGAGGAGCTTCGCGTGGTCGCCCTCGCGGGCATAAAGTCGCTCCAGGCCCTTGAGCGCCAGGAGGTTCGTCGCGTCGGCCTCGCGCGCCTTCTCGTACCAGAGGGCGGCCTTGGCGGTGTCCGAGATGTGGTCCTCGTAGACCTCGGCGATCTCGCAGAGGGCCTCGGCGCGCGCGCCGCCCGTGAGCGCGTCGGCCTTGCGCTCCTGCAGCGAGACCAGCGCAGACCAGTCTTCGGTGCGCAGAAGAATGCGCTCCAGCAGCTCCACCGCCTTCTGCTCGGCGGGGTTCACCGCGAGCACGGCCTCGGCGATCTCGCGCGCCTTCTTCGCGTCGTTGAGCTTCGACTCCACGAGGTCCGCGGCCTCGGCGCGGTAGGGCAAGCCCGCGGCGGGGTTCACCTGCGCGTCGGCGCGCTTGAGCAGCACCCCGATGAGCTCGGGCCACTGCTGCGCCTTGCGGTAGATCTGCCCCGCGGCCTCGAGGGCGTCATCGTTGCCGGGCACCAGCGAGATCGCCTGGGTGAAGCACGCCAGCGCGAAGTCCGAGCGGTTGACCTTCGAGAGGTACCAGCGCCCCGCGCGGAGGTAGAGCGGCACGGCGTCGCCGGGCTCGCGGCCCTTGATCGCCTCGGTGATGGAGCTCAGGGCCTCGTTCCAGCGCGCGGCGTCGTCGCCGTTGAGGCGCTCGAGGTCACCCGCGAGGTCGTCGTCGGCGGGCGACTCCAGCACGGCCTGGGTGAACGCCACGACGGCGTTGTCGACGTCGTGCAGGTCCTTCTCGTAGACGCGCCCGAGCTCGCGGTAGAGCCGCGCGCGCTCGGTCACCGAGGGCTCGGCGTCGATCTCTTCGAGGAGCATGTCGGCGCGCTCCTCGGGCGTCGCCGTGGCGCGGCGGATGTCCTTCGCGCGCGCCTTCGCGATCTCGTCGCCGCCCTCCATCTCCGCGATGGCCTCGTAGGCCGCGCGGGCCTTGGGGAGGTCCTTCACCTCGGCCTCGAGAATGCGCGCGACGCGGAAGCGCAGGGCGCGCTTGGCGGAGAGGTCCTCGGTGGACTCCGCGACGCCCGACAGGGCCTCGGCGACGTCCGTCCACGAGATGCCCTTGCCGCCCGTGGTCTCTACCGCGAGGGCCTTGTCGTCGTCGGTGGCAGACTCTTTCAGCGCAGCCACCCGCGCGTCGAACTCCTCGCGGGTCACATCCCCCGCGCGGCGCCCCTTCACGGCCTCGAGCACCGCGTCGAAGAAGGCGCCCGCGCTGGCGTAGCGGTCGGCGGGGTCCTTCGCGAGGGCCTTGAGCACCACCGCGTCGAGGTCCTTGGAGACCCATCCCCGGGGCGCGATCTTCGAGGGCGCCTCGGGCTCGTGGGTGAGCTGCGCGAGGATGAGGTCCGCCGCGGTGGCGCCGGTGAACGCGGGCTTGCCCGTGAGCACCTCGTACGCGAGGGTGCCGAGGGAGTACACGTCCGAGCCCGCGTCGGCGGGCGTGCCGCGACGGATGCGCTCCGGCGCGATGGCCCGCGCGCCCGTGGCCTGAAGGAACGCCACGGCGTCTTGCCCGCCAGGGCGCGCGCCCGCCAGCCGGTCAAGCGCGAAGTCGATGAACACGCCCGAGAGCTGCCCGTCGCGACGCACCAGCACCACGTGTTCGGTGCGAATGTCGCCGTGCGTGAGCCCGGCCTTGTGCACCTTGTCGAGCGCCTCGGTGAGCGCCTGGAACACCCCGCGGGCCTCGTTCACGTGCATCGCGCCTGCGCGGGCGAGGCGCGACGAGAGCATCTGCCCGTCGATGTGGTCGGTGGCGACGTAGGGTCGACCGTCGGGGAGCAGGCCCGCGCCCAGGATCTTCTGCACCGCGGGGTCGTCCACGGCGCCGAGGGCGCGCTGCGCGACGAGGAAGCGATGGAGCGCGCGGCGATCCCGGGCGTGGCTCTCGCGCAGCACCTTGAGGTTCACCTGCCGGCCGCCGCTGTCGCTCCCGAGGTACACCGTCGAGAGGCCCTCGTCGGCCTGCTTCTTCAGCACCTTGAAGCCGTCGATGACCGTGCCCGGCGCGAGGTCGTCCGAGGCGCGGCCCTCGTACACCGGCCGCAGGCGGAGCTCCGCCCCGCGGTCGGTCAGCAGGATCGCGTCGGCCAGGGCCTCGTGCAGCTCCTCGCGCACGCAGCGCTCGGCCAGCGCACGCGCGAAGGAGGCCTTGCTCGGCTCGGCGTCGAAGCTCTCCGGCGCGATGCCGAGGAGCTCGCGGGAGATGCGCTGCAGGCCGTCGAGGTCATAGAGACGCTCGAGCTCGGTGCGGAGGATGTCGTGGGTGGCGGTGGAGACGGCGGCCATCGTGTGCTCTCGGAGTAACGGGGATGAAACAGGCGATGCTTCGCGGCGCGGTATGCTACATGACCTCGTCGCGTCTGCGGCGAACTTCGATAGCCGAAGCCGGCCCGCGCGCCTAGAGCCCATCCGCGAGAGTTTCGTCAGGGCCCACGCTCCGTCATGCGCACCCCCGCCCTTGCCCTCGTCGCCACCCTGCTCCTCGCGGCGCCTGCGAGGGCCAACGGGCGCTTCCCCTCGGCGCAGCACCTGGTCGGTGGCCCCCCCGGCGCGGGCGGCCAGCTCGCGGTGCGCACCACCTTCGGCCTCCTACGCAGTGCCGACCAGGGACGCACCTGGACCTTTCTCTGCGAGGACCTCCTCGGGCTCTCCAACACCAGCCTGTGGGACGCGCCCATTCTGCTCACCTCGGCCCCGTCGCTCCTCGCGGGTGCGCCCGACGGGCTGGTGCGCCTCACCGATGGGTGCACCTCGCCGCGGGTGACCGAGGTGGGCACGGACTTCTCCGCCGACCTCACGGCCACCACCGATGGCGCCCTGGTGCTGTGGGTCGGGTCGAGCGGTCCCGCGGGCAACCGGGTGCTGGCCTCCACCGACGGCGGCGCGACCTTCACCCCGCGGGGCACGGCCCGCGACGGTCTTCTCGTCGAGACCATCGAGGTCAGCGACGCCCGCCCGCAGCGGGTGTACGCCACCGCCGCGGTGCTCGAACCCCGGGGCTTCGTGCTGCTGCGCAGCGACGATGGCGCCCGCTCGTTGCGCGAGATCCCCTTCTCCCGCAACGACATCGACGGCGCCTACCTCGCGGGCCTCGACCCCACGGACCCCGACGGCGTGTGGGTGCGGGCGCCCCTACGGGGCGACGGCGGCGCGGGCGGGCCCACGGCGCTGCTCTACAGCCGCGACGGCGGAGAGACCTTCATGGAGGTCGCGCGCACCACCGGGCCGATGCTGGGCTTCACCCTCAAGCCTGACGGCACGGTGTTCTACGGCGGCCCCGACGACGGCCTCTGGCGTGGTCGCCCCGGCGCCTTTGCCCGCGTCGCCGACCTGCCGTTGCAGTGCCTGCGCTGGCACGACGGGTCGCTCTACGCCTGCGCGAACCATCTCCGTACGGGATGGGCCGTGGGGCGCTCGGAGGACAATGGCGGGAGCTTCTCCCCCCTGCTGCGCTTCGACGCGCTGCGACCGCCCACGACGTGCGCCGCGGGCACGCTCGGCGCCGCGGTGTGTCCCGGGCGATGGAACGTGATCCGCGCGACGCTGGTCCCCGACGCGGGATCGACCGTGGGTGCGCGCGACGCGGGCACCGTCACCACGCCCCCGCCGTCCTCGGGCGGA
>JBILLI010000415.1:0-6700 GCA_044376155.1 Polyangiales bacterium | reverse complement strand
CGCCGCGCGGTGACCTTCGTGGTGAGCGATTTTCTCGGCGACGGGTATGAGCACGCCCTGCGCGTGGCCGCGGCCCGTCACGACATCGTGCCCGTCACCGTCACCGACCCCCGCGAAGACGAGCTCGTCGACGTCGGCGTGATGTGGGCCGAGGACCTCGAGACGGGCGAGCTCATCCCGGTCGACACGGCGTCGCCCCGCGTGCGCGAGGCGTACAAGCGCCAGGCCCTGCAGCAGAAGCTCCAGCGCGACACGCTCTTCAAGCGCCTGGGCCTCGACGCCGTGGGTGTGCGCACCGACCGCCCGTACATCTCCCCCCTCGTGGAGTTCTTTCGCCGCCGCGCGCGCCGGAGGCACGCGGGATGAAGCGCGCCCTCTGCCAGCTGCCGTCATCCCCGGCCCTTCTCCCGCTTCGGGAGAAGGGTGGAGAACCGCTGTCGGCGAAGTGGTCCACGCGTCGCGGCACATTCGCGAACCGACGCCTTTCTCTCTCCATCGACCGATTTTCAGCCGCGTGGACCATCTCGCCGGGAGCGGCTCTCCACCCTTCCCCCGCTTCGGGGGAAGGGCCAGGGATGGGGGCCGCCTGCCTCGCCCTCGCCCTCGCCCTCTGCCTCGCGCCCGCGGGCGCCCTCGCGCAAGACGCCGCGGTGGATGCAGCGGTGTCCGACGCCGCGGTGGCCGATGTCGCTCGATCCCCTTCGGGCGCATGCGTTTCCGATCCGTTGCCGCCCGACCGCGCGCCCACCATCACCGCCACGGTGGAGCCCGCGCAGCCCCAGGTGGGCGACCGCGTGCGGATCACCTACCGCTTTCGCTACCGCCCCAGCGACCGCGTGGAGTTCGACCCCGACGTGGTGGTGTACCAGCAGTCCGCGCAGGAGCTGGAGTACGCCCGCGAGCAGCCCGAGCGGGACCGTTCGCGTCGCGCCGACGGCGACCGCGTGGTGAGCGAAGTGGTTGTTGCGGTGCAGCCGTTTCGCGTGGCCGACGTGGTCCTCGCCGCACAGCCCGCGCGGGTGAACACGGGTGATGAGATCGCGCGGGTGTGTGTGCCCGAGGTGCGCTTTCGCGTGCGCTCGGTCTTCGGCAACACCCCCCACCCCCGCCCGAAGGACCTCACGCTCCCCGAAGACGTCCGCCGCGATGCGCTGCGGCTGCGATGGATCGCCCTCGGTCTCGACGGGGTGTTCCTCGTGGTGGTGACCACGCTCGGGCTCACCGCGTGGTGGCGACGACGTCCGCGCATCGAGCCCCCGCCGCCGCCGCCGCGCCACCCCTGGCTCGTGGCGATGGAGGCCCTGGAGCACATCGCGCGCGGTGACCTGCTCTCGCGCGGGCTCACCAAGGACTACTACGACGCCATCTCCGACGTGATCCGTCGGTACATCGGCGGGAGCAAAGGCTTCGACGCCATCGAGATGACCTCGGGTGAGCTCCGCGAGCGACTGCGGTCCGACCCCCTCCCCGGGGTGACCAACGTGGAGGTCGAGCGCCTGCTCGAAGAGTGTGACCTCGTGAAGTTCGCGCGCTACGTGCCCTCCCACGAGGAGTGCGAAGAGGTGCTCAAGCTCGCGCTCTCCATCGTGCAACGGGGTCGCCCCGCGGTGATGCCCGAAGACCCGCCCCGAGGAGCGACGCCGTGAGCGAGAAGAAGATCCTTCTTGCGTCGCAGCGTCGCGCGACCATCATGCCGCGCCCCGTGGTCGCGCGCCTCCCCTCCCCCCTGCGCGCCTCGGCCCTCTGGACCGCCGGGCTGCTGAGCCTCTTCGCCCTCGCGGGCTTCGCCTGGATCACCCTCAAGGGCTGGCAGGTGCAGCTCAAGCACCCCTGGGCCCTGCTCGCGCTTCCCATCGTCCTGCTCCTCTGGGGCGCGACCCGCTGGCTCTACCGGGGTGTGCACGCCGACCCGGGACGCGCCGCGCCGCGGCTGAAGGTCTCGCAGGGGCGGGTGATGGCGTCGATGCCCCGCACGGTGGGCACGCGCTTCGTGAACCTCCCGCCGGCCCTGCGCGCGTGCGCCATCGCGCTGCTCGCGGTGGCCATGACCCGCCCGCAACGCGTGGACGCGCCCGACGAGCTCGAGCTCTCGGGCATCGACATCGTGATCTCGCTCGACCTCTCGGGCTCGATGCGCGCGGCCGACCTCCAGCCCACGCGCCTCGAAGCGGCCAAGGAGGTGATCTCCGAGTTCATCCGTCGGCGCCGCAGCGACCGCATCGGCCTCGTGGTGTTCGGGCGCAGCGCGTACACGGTGGTCCCGCCGACGCTGGACTACACCGTGCTGTCGCAGATGGTGGAGTCGCTCTCGCTGGAGCTCATCGACGGCAGCGGCACGGCCATCGGCGACGGGCTCGGCACCGCGCTGAACCGCCTGCGCCGCAGCGACGCGCGCAGCAAGGTGGTGGTGCTGCTCACCGACGGCGCGAACAACGCCGGGCACGTCGACCCCCGCGAGGCCGCGCAGCTCGCGTCGGCCCTGCACTGCAAGGTCTACACGGTGCTCATGGGCACCAGCGAAGAGGCGCCCGTGCAGCAGGGCGTGGACCTCGCGGGCAACCCCGTCTACGCCCGCGCGCGCTTCGCCATCGATCCGCAATTGCTCCAGGACATCGCCACCACCACCCACGGCGAGTTCTTTCGCGCGGCCGACAAGAACGCCCTCGCGCGGAGCTTTCACAGCATTCTGGACCGGCTGGAGCGCAGCCGCATCGCCGACGCGGGGGTGCGCTACGGGGAGCTGTTCCCGGCGCCCGCCCTCGCCGCGTTGCTGTTGTTGGCGCTGGAGGCGGTGCTCTCGGCCACGCGCCTGCGGAGGTTCCCGTGAGGTTCGGCGACCCCGAGATGTTGGTGACCCTCGTGGCCGCGCCGCTGCTCGCGGGCGCCATGGGCTACGCCGCGTGGGCGCGTCGGCGGGACCTCTCGCGCTTCGGCGACCCCGAGCTCGTGCGGTCGATGCGCGACGGATCCCCCGCGGGCTGGCGCGCGGCGCGGGGCGTGAGCCTGGTGCTCGCGGTGGTGCTGCTGGCCCTGGCGGTGGCGCGTCCGCAGCACGGGTCGCGCACCGAGGTGGTGTCGCGCCGCGGCATCGACGTGGTGGTGTGCCTCGACGTGAGCAAGTCGATGCTCGCCCGTGATGTCGCCCCCTCGCGCATCGAGCGCGCGAAGGCCGAGCTCGCGCGGCTCATCGACGAGGAGCCCGGTGACCGCATCGGCGTGGTGCTCTTCGCGGGCGAGACCCTGGAGTACCCGCTCACCACCGACCACGAGGCCGCGACGCGCTTCTTTCGCGACGTGCACCCGTGGGAGTTTCCGGCGCAGGGCACGTCCATCGGGCGGGCGATCATCGCCGCGCGCGAGACCTTTCGGCGCGATCCGCTGGCGGCGCGCCGCTCCAAGGTGATGATCGTGATCACCGACGGCGAGGACCTCGAGGGTGACCCCGTGGCCGCCGCGCGCGAGGCCGCGGGCGACGGGATTCAGGTGTACATCGACGCCATCGGCAGCGCGCTGCCCGAGCCCATCCCGGCGTACTCGCCCGACGGGCGCATGGTGGGCACCGAGCTCGACTCCCGCGGGCAGCCCAAGCTCACGCAGTTCACCCCGCAGATGGAGCAGCAGCTCCGCGCCATCGCCGAGGCCGGGCACGGGCAGTACTTCCGTCCGCGCACGGGCGAAGTGGGCATCGACGCGATTCGCCGGCAGCTCTCGCGACTGCGTCGCACCGAGGTCTCCGAGACCCAGCGCACCGTGTACGAGGAGCTCGCGGCGCCCTTCCTCGGCGCGGCGTTCGTGCTGCTGCTGCTCGCGACCTTCCTCGTGCCCGAGCGCCTTCGCCGTGGAGGTGCGCGATGAAGCGCGCGAAGCGGCCCACCGCCCTCCCCCCGTGGCTCGCGCCTGCGCTGGTGGGTGTGGGGCTCGTGGCCTTCACCTCGTGGGCCTGGCCGCCCCGCGACGAGCCCGAGCCCAACGTGCGCGAGGGCAACGAGCGCTACGCGCGCGGAGAGTATCCCGTTGCGCTGCAGCGCTTTGAGGCGGCGCCCGGGGACGGCGTGCGCAACGCGGGCGTGCACATGAACCGCGGCATCGCGCGGGTGCGCATCGCGGTGCCGCCCAACGACGCGGCGGTGCTGCCCGAGCTCGCGCCCGACGCCGCCCTGCCGCAGAACTGGCAGCGCGCGCAGGACGAGATGCGCAACACCGCCCGCGGCACCGAGGGCGCCCCCGCCGAGGACATCGAGGCCGCGCTGCGCGCCCGCGCGCTCTACAACCTCGGCAACACGTACTTCTCGCAGCACCTCTGGCGGCAGGCCATGGACGCGTACAAAGACGCGCTGCGGCTGCGTCCGGGGTGGACCCCCGCGGCGTGGAACCTCGAGCTCGCGCGCCGTCGCAAGGACGACGAGGACCACCCCGACGCCGGCCCCGACGCGGGCCGCGACGCCTCGGCCGACAGCGGGAGCGACGCGGGAGACAGCGGTCCGCAGGACGGCGGGCCGCCCAACCCCGACGGCGGGAACAACAGCCCCGACGGCGGGAGCAACAACCCCGACGGCGGGAACAACCAGGGCGACAGCGGGAGCAACAACAGCCCCGATGCGGGCTCGCCCGAGGGGCAGGACGGTGGTCCTCCCCCGCCGCAGGACGCCAGCGCGCCGCAGAACCTCGCGCCCCTCGACCAGTTGGAGCGCAACGCGCAGGACCTTCGCCAGGAGATCCTGCGTCGCAACGCGCTGACCCGCCCGCGCAACCCCGACGACGAGCGATGAGCCCTCGGTCACGGCGCAGCGGGCCCCCTTCCCCGTCCCTTCCCCCGCCTCGGGGGAAGGGTGGAGAACCACGGTCGGGGGAATGGTCCACGCGTCGTGAAATCGATTGCAGCGCAAGGGCTTGGAGACGACTGGACCATCTCCCCGCCAGCGGTTCTCCACCCTTCCCCCGAAGCGGGGGAAGGGCTGGGGATGGGGGCAACCGTCGCCGCGTCATCGCCCTCGCCTTCGCCGCGCTGACGTCGCTGCTCCCGGGCGTGGCCCACGCGGTGGTGCAGGTGCGACTGCAGGTCGACAACCCCTCCCCCGCGGCGGGTCAGGCCTTTCACATCATCTACGGGATCTCCGCGCAGAACGAGCAGCGGTCGCTGCAGGCCACGGGGTTGAACCTCCCGGGGCTGCAGGTGCTCGCGAACCCCGCGCCGCCCTCCACGGGCGACTTCATGATGTTCGGCGGGGGCGCGGGCGTGCAGATGACCATGGACTCCAACGTGGAGTACATCGTCGTGGCCCCGCGTCCCGGTCGGTACACCATCCAGAACGCCGCGGTGGTCGACCGCGCGACCGGGCAGATCGTGGCCCGACACGCGCCGCTCACGGTGGTGGTGGGTCCGCCGAACCCCAACGCGCCGCAGATGCAGCCGCAGATGCAGCCGCCGCCGGGGTTCCCGGGCTTTCCGCCCATGCCGGGCTTCCCGGGCTTTCCGCAGGAGCCTCCGTCCCCGCCCGTCTACCAGGGCCCCGACGTTCCCCCCGAGGGACCGCTCACGGGCGCGGCGTACGACCCCAACGGGTTCATGCGCGCGCTGGTCGACAACCCGCAGCCCTACGTGGGCGAGCCCATTCAATACCGCGCGTGGGCCTACCTCCCGGCCTACGACGCGGGCTGCGAGCCCCTCGCGGAGCCCACCGTGACGGGCTTCTGGAGCGACAACCTCCTGCGGCCCATGAACGTCTGCGCGCAGCGCTGGATCCCCGTGAGCGTGAACGGGAACAACATGGGCGCGGGGATGCTCCGTCACCTCGCGCTCTACCCCACGCGCGCGGGCGAGGCGACGATCGGCCCGCTCACGATGAACATGGAGTTCATCGTCGGCGACTCGTTCTTCGGGTCGCGTCGACAGGTGCGCCTGCAGGCCCCGACGATCACCCTGACCGTGCGCGACACCCCCGCCGAGGGGCGCCCGCGCGACTACGTTCCTGGCACCCTCGGCCCGCTCACCCTCAGCGCCACGGTGGACCGCGCGCAGGTCACCACGGGCGAGACCGTGACCCTCACCGTGCGGGTGGAGGGCAATGGGTACATCGGCAGCGTGAGCCTTCCCCCCCTCCCGCGCATCGACGGCGTGCGGTCCCTCACCCCCACCTCGCGACTGCTCCCGCGCAACGTCGACGACCCCCTCCACGCGACGCGTGAAGAGACCGTCGCGCTGGTGCCCGAGCGACCGGGGCGGGTGGCGCTGGGGACGTGGTCCGTGCCGTGGTTTGACCCGCGCACGCGGCGGTACGAGCGCGCGTCGGTGACCCTGCCGACGATCACCGTGACGGGCGCCGCGGTGAACCGCGACGACGAGGCCCAGCGCGAAGACCCGTCCATCGCGCTCGATCCCTTTGACGCCACGGCCTCGCTCACCCCGCACCGGGCGGTGTTCACCACGGGGCTGCGGGTGTGGTCCGCGCTGGCCGCGCCGGGCGCGGGCGTGGGGCTGTGGTGGCTCGCGGGCGCCCTGCGGGCGATGCGCGCGCGACGCCGCGACGAAGAAGACTCCCTGTCGCGCAACGACCCCGGACGGCTGTTGGCCGCGGCGACGAAGGCCCTCGACGCGGGGGACCTCGCGGGCGCGCTGGCCCACCTCGGTCGCGCGATCTCCCTGGCGCGCAAGGAGTTGGAGCACGACGGGCTGCGAGAGGCGCAGTCTGAGGCCGACACG
>JBILLI010000034.1:0-22204 GCA_044376155.1 Polyangiales bacterium | reverse complement strand
GCAGCGCTCGCGTTTCGACGCCGCAATTCGGCACGTTTATACTGCGTAGGCTCCTAACGCCGCGCTGCGCGTCGCGCGGGCGGTGCTCGACCCGTGGACCCGCCTCGCGTTCCGCCCGACGCTGGAGGGCCTGGCGCACATCCCGCGGGGCCGCCCGTTCCTGCTGGTGGCGAACCACTCCGCGGGCATCGGCCTCGCGGAGCTCGCGAGCTTCGCCGCGCTCTGGACCCGGCACACCGCGCGCGACGTGCCGCTCGCGGGCTTCGCGCACCCGGTAGGCTTTCGCACCGCCGTCGGGCGCTGGGTGCACCGCCACGCGGGCTCCGCGCCGTCGACCTACGAGGCCGCACGGTCGGCGCTCGCGTCGGGCGTCTCGCTGCTGGTCTTTCCGGGCGGCGACCACGAGTGCCTGCGACCGCTGTGGCGCGCGCGGGAGGTCGACTTCGCGGGGCGCACGGGCTTTCTGCGCATCGCCCGCGACGCGGGGGTGCCCATCGTGCCGATGGGGATCCACGGGAGCCACCGCACGGCCCCCCTCGCGGGCCGCTCACGGCTCCTCGCGAACGCGCTCGTCGCGCCCCGGCTGCTGTACGGCACGAAGCGCTGGGGCATCACCGCGCTCGGCCTCGCGGGCGCCCTCGGCCTCGCGGGAACGCCCTGGCCGCTCGCGGTGCGGGCGCTCTCGATCTGGCTGTGGCTCGGCTCGCCGCTGGTGTTCCTCCCGGTGCTCCCGGCGACGATCCGGTTTCGCATCGGCGCGCCGCTGGAGCCCGAGGCGCTCTTCGGCACCGATGACCTCTCCGCCGCGCTCGCGAAGGTGCAGGGCGCGGTGCAGGGGCTCGTCGACAACCGCGGGTGACCCGCGCCGCGGCGCCGCTCAGCCGGGGAGGAACCTCTTCAAGAAGCCCAGCGCCTGCGCCACGCCGTCTTCGGAGATGCCGTGGCCGGTGCGCGTCATCACATGACCTTCGGTCGAAAAGCCACACTCGACGAGGGCGTCGCAGGCCTCCTGCATCGCGCCGAAAGGCACGACCTCGTCGTCGTCGCCGTGCATCACGAGGAACGGCGGCCGGGACGTCGCGTCGCGCAGCGCCTGGGGGTACAGCAGCGCGCCGGAGATCGCGACCACCGCCGCGACCGGTGCCGCCCGCTGAGGAATGGCCTCATACGACACCATCGCGCCCTGCGAGAACCCCACCACCGCGAGCGCCTCGGGCCCGAGCGCCTCTTCGGACAAGCGCGCGTCGAGGAACGCGTTGAGGTCCGCGGCGGACCGCGCGAGGCCGGCCTGGACCTCCTCCACCGAGCTGCCGTCGAAGCGGGGGATGCCGAACCACCGCCGCCCCTGCGGGAAGCCCTCGATCGACTCGGGCGCGTCGGGCGCCACGAAGGCCGTGTCGGGCAGGTGCGGCGACAGCGCGTCGGCGAGGCCCAGCAGGTCGCTGCCGTCGGCGCCGTAGCCGTGAACGAACACCACGAGGCTGCGGCTCTTTCCGCGTTGGGCGGCCCTGCGGCCGAAGCTCAAGTTCCTGTGCACGGGATGGGTCCTCCGGGGTTGCGTGCACCTTCGTAGGTCGGGCGCACGCGCGGCGCAACGGGTGGGCGCGGGCGCACGGCCTGCGTGTCACCGAACGCCCTGTGGCGCAGCGACATCACATCACTGCGGGATCATCACACACGCCGCGCCGCCCACGCAGGTCTGCCCCGTGGGGCAGCACTGGCACGGACACGGCGTCTCGCCCGCGCGGCAGGTGATGCGCACGCACCGCCCGGCGCTGCACACCTCGTCGCAGCGACACCCGCCCGCGCACCCCGCGGGGGAGCAGAAGTACCGCGCGCTGTTCATCGGGTCGCGGGTGCACACCTCGTTGCCCGCGCAGGCGCCCGAGCACTGACCGCCGCACCCGTCGGAGGTACCGCAGGCGACGCCTTGCGGGCAGCGCACGACGCACTGGCAGGTGTTGCTGTTGGTGTCGCAGGCGAAGCCGTCGGCGCAGCGACGTCCGGTGCCGCAGCTCGGTCCGCCGGGGCAGACGTTGGGCACCGGGGCGCCGCAGGTCACGGCCGCGGGGTCGGCGGTGCACGCGGGGACACACGCGCACACGCCGTTCATGCACGACGTGCCCGCGGCGCAGCGCACGCCGCAGCCGCCGCAGTTCCCGTCGTCGGTGGCGGTGCGTACACACGCCCCGTTGCAGAGGGTCGACCCGGTGGGGCAGGTGCAGCGACCGCCCACACACGTCGTGCCGCTGGGGCAGGCGTTGTTGCAGGCGCCGCAGTTGGCCCCGTCGGTCTGGGTGTTCACGCAGCGCCCGTTGCAGAGCGACTGGCCCGTGGGGCAGCGGCAGACGCCCGCGGTGCACGCAGACCCCGCGGGGCAGATCACCCCGCAGCCGCCGCAGTGGGCGTTGTCGGTCGCGGTGTTCACGCACGCGCCGTTGCACTCGGTCGTGCCCGTCGCGCAGGCGCAGCGCCCCGCGGTGCAGGTGCGCCCGGTGGGGCAGAGCGTGCCGCTGCCGGGGCAGGTCTGCCCGAGGCAGGTCGAGGGGATCGCCGCGCCGCACGCCACGGTGTTCGCCGCGGGGCAGGTGGAGACGCACTCGCAGTTGCCCGTGCTCGAGTTGCAGCGCAGGCCGGAGGGGCAGAGGGTGCCGACGCCGCAGGTGGGTCCGCCCGAGCAGAGGTTGGGGATGGACGTGCCGCACGCGACGGTACCCGGGGTGATGCTCGGGCAGCGGGGCACACACACGCAGCTCCCGCCCACGCACGACAGCCCGCTCGCGCAGCGCGTGCCCGCGCCCGGGCACGACGCGCCGGGGCAGCGGTTGGGGATGGTCTGCCCGCAGTCGACGGCGCTCGCGGCGGGGCAGAGGGGCGCGCACTCGCACATGCGGGTCACGGTGTTGCAGGCCTGCCCGCTGGGGCACAGGGTGCCCGTGCCGCACGACGGGCCGCCCGGGCACACGTTGGGAATGGTCTGCCCGCACGCCACCTGCGCGGGCGACTGGTTGCACCGCGGCGCGCACACGCACGCGCCGGCGCTGCAGATCTGCCCCGAGGGGCACAGCGTGCCGGTGCCCGCGCAGGTCTGCCCCGCGCACACGTTGGGGATGCGCGCGCCGCAGGTCACGGTGCTGGCCGACGGGCAGCTCGGCACGCACTCACACATGCGCGTGGTGGCGTTGCAGCGCTGGCCCGAGGGGCACAGGGTGCCCTGCCCCGGGCAGGTGAAGCCCGCGCAGCGGTTCTGGATCGACGCGCCGCACATCACGCTGCTCGCGGCGGGGCAGCTCGGCGCGCACTCACACATCCGCGTGGTGGTGTTGCACTGCTGCCCGCTCGCGCAGCGCGTACCCGTCCCGCACGAGGGGCCGCCCGCGCAGTTGTTGGGGATGTCCTGCCCGCAGGTGATGGTCGCGGGGTTCACCGTGGGGCAGCTCGGCGGGCACACGCAGCGCCGCATCGCGGTGTCGCACACGAGGCCCGCGCCGCACTGCGTGCCCACGCCGGGGCAGGTCTGCCCGGCGCACGCGTTGGCGATGGTCTGCCCGCAGGCCACCGTGCTCGCCGCGGGGCAGCTGCTCACGCACTCGCAGCGCCCGGCGCCCACGTTGCAGCGTTGGCCCGCCGCGCAGCGGGTGCCCGCGCCGCACGCGGGTCCGCCCGCGCAGTTGTTGGGGATCGCCGTGCCGCACGCCACGGTCGCGGGGTCGGTGGAGGGGCAGCTCGGGATGCACTCGCATCTCCCTGCAGCGCAGCGCTGTCCGCTCGGGCAGCGGGTGCCCGTGCCGGTGCAGGGCGAGGTGGTGCAGCTGTTGCCGATGGGTCGCCCGCAGTCCACCGCGCTCGCCGCGGGGCAGCCCACGTTGCAGACGCAGCGGCCGGTGTTGCCGTCGCAGGTCTCGCCGCTGGCGCAGCGCGTGCCCGTGCCGCACGACGGTCCGCCCGGGCACACGTTGGGCACCGGCGCGCCGCACGCGACGTCGGCCGCCGCGCTGGGGTCGGGGCACCGCGGCACACACTCGCACGCCCGCGCGTCGACGTTGCACCGCTGGCCCGCGGGGCAGGGCTGGTCGCAGCGTCCGCCGCAGCCGTCATCCGCGCCGCACGCCGCCTCGGGGGGGCACCGCGGGGTGCAGGTGCACATGCGCGTGGTGGGGTCGCAGGTCGCGCCCTCGCGCTCGCAGCGGCCGAGGCAACGCCCGCCGCAGCCGTCGTCGGCGCCGCAGAGTGCGTCGGGCGCGCAGGTGGGCGTGCACTCGCAGCGGCCGAACACGCAGCGGTCGTTGGGCCCGCGGGAGCACCCCGGGGTGCACGCGCAGGTCTCGATGCACGAGCCGTTCACGCACACCGACCCCGCGTTGCAGGTCACTGCGGCGCAGAGGTTTCGCACGCACTGGCCGTCGGCGCAGAACTCCCCGTCGGCGCAGGTGACGCCGTCACAGGGCGTGCGCGGGGTGCAGGTGACGTGGCAAGTGGATCCCTCGGGGCACGCGGCGTCGCAGGGCTGAATGGCCGCGCACTGCCCGGTGCCCGTGTCGCAGTATTGCCCCGTGGGGCAGGTCACGCCCGCGCACGGCGTGGGGAAGCACCCGGGCACGCAGCGCCCGCTGAAGCAGGTCTCGCGGTCAGCGCAGCGCACGCCGGCGCAGGGGTCGCGCAGGGGCACGCAGCGCGCGCCGCAGCTGTCGGCGCCGCAGACGTTGGCGGGGGTGTCGCAGGGGTCGAGGGCGCAGCGACCGCCGACGCAGCGCTGCCCGCGGGGGCAGAAGCGGTCGTCGGGGCACGTGGTGCCGACCACCACGGGCACGTCGACCGTCGGGATGTCGAAGGTGATCCGCGGGATGTCGAGGGGCTGCACGTCGAAGACGAGGGTCACGTCGGGCGGCCCGTCGGTGGCGCCGGCGTCGCGCGTGCGCGCGGGGCCGACCACGGACTGAAGGTCGCTGCACGCGGCCAGGGTGAACACGAGAAGGGCGAGGAATGCAGAGCGCATCGAGGGGTCTCCCGCCGGGTCGCGGCGTTGCGGGGACCACCATACTGCGATCCCCGGCGCGTCGTCTCTGCGACAATGCCGGGCGTGTCAGGAGCCTGTGCGCGCCTCACCGCGCCTCTGCGCGCCTCACCGCGCCTCTGCGCGCGGAGGCTCCGGGGCTTCGCGCCAGCAGCTGTCGCGGCGCTGGTGTGGGTGTTGTGGGCGCGCGCACCCCGGTTGAGTCGCGGCAACGCCCACGGGCGCGATGACCCGGCGCCTCCGCGCGCAACGACGGCGGGCGGGCCATCACGCGAATTCCGCTGACAATGAGCGTTCTACAGGGATGTGTCCCGCGCGATGACGGCACCTTGAAAGGGGTGGCGGCTACGGCCCCAGAGAACACCAGCAGCCACCTGGTGTTGTCGGCAGGGCGCGCGGGACGTTTTGTGCCTCACGCCAAACGCCGACGACGTGCAGAAGACGCGCCGATGTGCATCGCGTGGATCAATCCCACCCGCCGACCTCAGCGCACCTCGCACCGCCGCGCCGCCGCGCGCTCCACCGCCGCCGCCGCCGCCGCGTTGGACCCGTTGCGCGTGAGGAACGACCGCGCGCGGTCCGCGTCGAGCCGCGCCACCGCGGCCAGCGCGGCCTGCCCGATCTCCTGCTCGTGCGGGGGTAGCGAGGGGTCGCTCTCGGTCTCGGCGAGGCGCTCCAGGCCCGCGAGGGCGCCGCGGTCGCAGCGCTCGCCCAGGGCGGTCACGGCCTCGCGACGCAGCGCCGGGTTGCGCCGCCCGTCGTCGGCCCACGCGAGCAGCCGCGCGGAGACATCCCCGCCCGGCGTGCGCGCGAGGGCGCTCACCGCGGCCGCCACCACCGCGAAGCTCGGGTCGTCCATCGCGCGCAGGAGCGCCTCGGCGCTGTCGGGCCGTCCCCCGAGGCTCTCGGCCGAGGCCACGCGCACGCTGGGCCAGTCGTCCTCCCGCAGCCGCTCGACCAGCGCGCGGGTGGCGCCAGGATCGCTCCGCAGCGCCCGCACCACCGCCGCCCGCACCCGCGGCGCGGGGTCTTCGAGGGCGTCGCGCAGGGCCTCGGCGGAGCGGCCGTAGCGCCCCAGGGAGCGCGCGGCCACGGCGCGAAGGTCCACGTCGCGCTCGTCGCGCAGCGCGGCCTCGACGAGCGCGCGCCCCTCATCGTCGCCCGGCAGCGCGAGGATCAGTCGGTACCGCGGATCAAAGTCCGTCGCCGCGGACCACCGCGCCCGCGCCGCCGCGGCCACGTCGCGCGCCGCGGGGTCGTTGACCTCCAGGGCCTCGGCCGCGAGGCGCAGCGCGCGCGTGGCGGCGGTGAGGTCCTGCGGGAGCGCTTGCAGCCAGGGGTTCAGCGCGCCCTCGCGGGCCGCCCGCACGATGAGCCCGGCGAGCTCACCGCGCACCGCGCGCCACGCGTCGCCGTCGGCGTCGAGGGCGGTGGAGAGCGCGCGCAGGCGGTCGAGCGCGGGCGCCCGCACGTTGCCCAGCGCGCGCGCCGCGGCGGGCTCGGTGCGGGCCATCTCCGCGAGCGGCGCCAGGGCCTCGCTGCCCGCGCGTTGCAGCGCCGCGGTCGCCGCCTCGCGGAGCTCGGTGCGGGAGAGCGCGCGCGCGAGGGCCGTGACCACCGCGGGCTCCGTCGCCCCGCCGAGGATCCGCAACGCCCGCCGCGCCCCGGGCACGGTCATCGAAGGCAGGGCCGCCGCGAGGGCCTCCCGACCCCGCGCGCCGAGGGAGGCCAGCACCGCCGCGGCCTCGTCCCCATCGGGTCGGTCGGCGCGCTGGAGCAGCGACGCCACGGCCGCGCCCGCGCTCTCGTCGAGATCGCTCCGCAGCCCCACGCCGCCGAGGCGCTGACCGGGCAGCGGGTCTCGCGGGATGAGCGCGAAGCACTGGGGCTGGGTGTTCGCGGGGAGGGGGACCTCGACCCACTGCTCGCGCCCCGCGGGCGCCCGCGAGAGCGCCGCGGGGACCTCGACGTCGAGCCTCGCGCCGTCGGGCTCCGACACCAGCAGCCACCGCCGGGGGAGCGTGGCCCCTTGCGGCACAAGGAGTTGCAACGCGCGCAGGCTCACCCCGCCGCGCAGCAGCCCGAGGTGGATCCAGTCGCCCGACACCAGCTCCGGCGCGCCCCCGAGGCTCTCGCCGCTGCGGGTCTCGCCCGCGGGGCCGACGTGTCGCACCACCGAGATCTCGCGCACCTCGAGGGCGCCCGGGGCGCTCCCGGCCACGGCCACGACGCGCGCGAGCGGCGACGCCGTGCGCACCACCGCGCGGGGGTCGACCACCGTGGGGGACCACCGCGCGCTCTCCACGTCGAGGGTCTCGGCGTCGACGAAGCCCGCGCTCGCGCCGCACAGCCGCAGGTCTTCACGGCGACGTCCGCGGAGCACGGTGCGCACCCCGCGGTGGGTGATCGCGACGACGTCGTCGCGCACGCGGGCGCCGACGTCTTCGCCGCGCCACGCGAGGGAGCCTTGCCACAGCACCCGCAGCCCCGCGCCGTTGCCGCAGTGGGCCACCACGCCGTGCCCGGGCGAGCGGTCTTCGCGCACCGAGCGCACCACCAGGGCCACGGCGCCGGGGACATCGACCCGCTCGATCTCGACGCGCCCGGTGCCCAGCGCGATGCGCGGGGTGTCGAAGCCCGCGAGCATCGTGCCGCCGGTGTCGTCGTGCTCGAAGCGCAGGGTGCGGCCGCAGAGCGTGAGGTTCTGCGACGAGATCCCCTGGGCCGCGGCGGCGCCGCCGTGCGCGAGGGCGGTCGCGAGGAGCGCGGTGAGGATCCCCCTGCGCCCCAGGGGCTTCACGTGTCCTCGCCGAAGGCTGCGGCGAGCTGCGCCACCGCCTCGCGCTGCGCGGGGTTGAGCGTCGTGGGCACGCTCACCTGCACGACGGCCACGAGGTTGCCCCGGCCCTTGCGCTCGACGTGGGGCACGCCCAGACCGCGGAGTCGCACCGCGGTGCCGGGCTGCGTGCCCGGCGCGATGGGCACCTCGACCTCGGTGTCGTCGAGGTGCTTCAGGGTCACCGCGCCGCCGAGCACCGCGCGCGAGAAGGGGATCGCGACCTCGGTGATGAGGTCGACGCCCTCGCGGTGGAAGCGCTCGTTCTCGGCGACCTCGACGACCACGAGGAGGTTGCCGGCGCTCCCTCCGTTGGGCGAGGGCTCCCCCTGCCCCGGCACGCGCAGCGCCTGGCCGTTGTCGATGCCCGCGGGGATCGAGACCTTCACCCGCTTCTCGGCGCGCACTTCGCCGTGGCCCTGGCACCCCGGGCAGGGGCGGGTGATCACGGTGCCCTGGCCCTGACAGGTGGGACACGTGGTGATCATGATCCCGAAGCCGCCCATGGCGACGGTGCCCTTACCGCGGCAGCCCGGACACGTCGCCGGGGTCGACCCCTTCTCGGCGCCCGTGCCCTTGCACTCCCCGCACGCCGCGGGCCAGACCACCTGCACGTCGCGCTTGGTGCCGAAGACCGCGTCGCGCAGGGAGATCTGCACGCCCGCGCGAATGTCCCTCCCCGGCTGCGGGCCGCGCTGGGCCTTGCGCTGCCGCCCGGCGCCGCCGAAGGACGCGCCGAAGAAGTCGGCCATCATGTCTTGAAAGTGGTCGTAGACGTCCTGCGGGGGCACGGCCCCGCGGCCCTCGAGCCCGGCGTGGCCGAACTGGTCATAGACCCGGCGCTTCTCTTCATGGGAGAGCACCTCGTAGGCCTCGCTGGCCTCTTTGAACTTCGCCTCCGCGGCGTCGTCGCCCTGGTTGCGGTCGGGGTGATACTTGAACGCGAGGCTTCGATAGGCCTTCTTGAGCTCGTCGGGCGACGCGCCCTTCTTGACCTCAAGCACCTCGTAGTAGTCGCGCTTTGCCGTCGACGCCATGGGACCGTTTGCCTATTCGAAGAGCCCCTTGAGCTTGTCGAGAAACGACCGCTGCTGGGGGTGAAAGTCTGCGCCGAAGCTCTCTGCGAGCTGCTCCACGAGCCGCTTCTGGTCGTCGGTGAGGGCGGTGGGCACCTCGACCTGCACGGTCACGATCTGGTCGCCGCGGCCGTAGCCGCCGAACTTGGGCATGCCCTTGCCGCGCAGGCGGAGCTCCTGCCCCGGCTGCGTGCCCGCGGGGATCTTGAGCGACACCTTGCCGTCGAGGGTGGGCACGTCGACCTTGGACCCGAGCGCCGCCTGCGGGAACGACACCGGCACCTTGCAGTGCAGGTCGGCCCCCTCGCGCTGAAACAGCGGGTGCTCGGCGATGCGGATCACGATCACCAGGTCACCCGGCGCCACCCCCGCGCCGGGCGACTCGCCGAAGCCCTGCTTGGTGCGGGTGGCGCCGTCTTCGACCCCGGGCGGGAGCGTCACGGTGAACTTCTCGGTGCGCTGGGCGACGCCGTTGCCGCTGCAGTTCGAGCACACCTTGCGGGGGATGGACCCCTTGCCGTTGCAGCGGTTGCACGGGCGCTGCACGGTGAAGATCGACTGCTGAAAGCGCACCTGCCCGCGGCCGCCGCAGGCGGAGCAGGTGTCGACCGGGGAGCCGGGCTCGGCGCCGCGGCCGCCGCAGGGCTCACACCCCGCGGGGCGGTCGTACTCGATGGGCTTCTCGCAGCCCTTCGCGGCCTCTTCGAGGGTGATCGAGAGCTCGACCTGAATGTCCCGCCCCTGGCGCTGCGAGCGACCGAAGCCCCCGAAGATCCCGCCGAACATGTCGCCGAGGATCTCCTCGACGTTGATGTTCGAGATGTCGGGCCCTCCCCCCGAGGACGACGGCGCGCTGCCGAAGCGGTCGTAGTGCGCGCGCTTGTCGGGATCGGAGAGCACCGAGTAGGCCTCGTTGATCTTCTTGAAGGTCGCCTCGGCCTCGGGGTTGTCGGGGTTCCGGTCGGGGTGGTGCTTCAGCGCGGCCTTGCGAAAGGCCTGCTTCAGCTCATCGGGGCTCGCGGTGCGAGCGACGCCCAGGAGGTCGTAGTAGTCGGTTCCAGCAGCCATCGGGAGAGAGGTCGCGCACACTACGTCCGCCGCTGGCCCGGGGCAATCCCCGAGCGCGCGCGCGGTGCGCGAGGGGGTGGTGGCGTCAGGTCGCGCCGCCCTCGGCGGTGCCGTACATGACCTCGGCGATGCGGTAGGCGCTGGACTCCAGGGCGGCGTAGAAGCTCCGCAGGTCCTGCAGGTCGGCGCCGCCGTCGATGGCCGCGCGGAGGTTGGCGATGTCTTGCGCGAGGGTCTCGCGGAGGTCTTCGGCGACGAGCTCGCCGTACTCCTTCACGGCGTTCTCGCTGGTGAAGAGCAGGGCCTCGGCGTTGCTGCGCAGCTCGGCGAGCTCGCGGCGGCGCACGTCGTCCTGCTTGCTCTCCACGGCCTCGGCGACGAGGCGGTCGACGTCCGACTGCGAGAGCCCCGAGCCCGCGACGATGCGCACGTCCTTGGACTTCTTCGTCGCCATGTCGGTGGCGAGCACCGAGAGGATGCCGTTGGCGTCGATCTCGAAGACCACCTCGATCTTCGGCACCCCGCGCGGGGCCGGGGGGATGCCCGCGAGCTCGAAGTGGTAGAGCGAGCGGTTGTCCGACGCCATGTCGCGCTCGCCCTGGAGCACGTGGATGGGCACGAAGTTCTGGTTGTCCATCGAGGTGCTGAACACCTCGCTGCGCCGCGTGGGGATCGTGGTGTTTCGCGGGATCAGCGGTGTCATCACCCCGCCCGCGGTCTCGACGCCCAGCGAGAGCGGGGTCACGTCGAGGAGCAGCACGCTCTCGAGCTCGCCCGCGATGCTCGCGGCCTGCACCGCGGCGCCGATGGCGACGACCTCGTCGGGGGACAGTCCCTTGTGCGGCGCGCGGCCGAAGAACTCCTTCACCCGGCGCTCGACCAGGGGCATGCGGGTCATGCCGCCCACGAGCACCACCTGCTGGATGTCGTTGATGCCCAGGCGCGCGTCTTCGAGGGCCCTCTGGCAAGGGGCCAGGGTCAACTCCACGAGGTCGGAGACGAGGCGCTCGAGCTCGGCGCGCTTGAGGGTGCGCAGGAGGTGGGCCGGGCCCTTCGCGGTGGAGGCGATGAAGGGGAGGTTGATCTCGGTCTCGAGCGACGAGCTGAGCTCGTGCTTGGCCTTCTCCGCGGCCTCGCGGAGGCGCTGCAGCGCGAGGCGGTTGCCGCGGAGGTCGACGTTGTGCTCCTTGGCGAAGCCCTCGGCGAGGTTGTCGATGACGCGCTGGTCGAAGTCGTCGCCGCCGAGGAAGGTGTCGCCGTTGGTGCTCACCACGCGGAACACCCCGTTGGCGATCTCGAGGATCGACACGTCGAAGGTGCCGCCGCCGAGGTCGTACACGGCGATGCGCTCGGAGGTGTTGCGGTCGAGGCCGTAGGCGAGGGCCGCGGCGGTGGGCTCGTTGATGATCCGCTTCACGTCGAGGCCCGCGATGCGCCCGGCGTCCTTGGTGGCCTGGCGCTGGGCGTCGTCGAAGTACGCGGGCACGGTGATCACCGCCTCGGTGACCTCGTCGCGGAGGTAGGCCTCGGCCACGGACTTCATGTGCGCGAGCACCGCCGCGGAGATCTCGGGCGGCGACATGGGCTTGCCCTGCACCTCGGCCCAGGCGTCGCCGTTTGCGCCCTCGATGAGCTTGTAGGCCACCCGGGTGGACTGCTTGCGCGCCTCCTCCGAGGACGCGGAGCGGCCCATCACCCGCTTGATGGAAACCACGGTGTTCTCGGGGTTCTGCACCGCCTGGCGCTTCGCCACCTGCCCCACCAGGCGCTCGCCCTGGGGCGTGAACGCCACCACCGAGGGGGTCGTGCGCGCACCCTCCGCGTTGGGGATCACCACCGGCGCGCCGTTCTCCACCACTGCGACGCAGCTGTTCGTAGTGCCCAGATCGATCCCGACGACCCTACCCATCACACGCTCCCCTCAAGAGTTCCCAAGCAGGTCAGTTCGCCGACTCGCCGCCGGCGTCTTCGTTCACGACCTCGGCGTCGATGGTCACCCCCTCGGCGGGCTTCGCGCCGGGGCCCTTCGACACCACCACCATCGCCGGGCGCAGCAGCCGACCGCCGTACTCGTACGCCGACACGTGCTCCTGCACCACGATGCCCGCGGCGTACTCGTCGGAGTCCACCTGCTGCAGCGCCTCGTGGACGTTCGGGTCGAAGGGCACGCCCACGCTCACCACCCGGCGGCCGCCGAGGCGCGCGAGGGTGTCGAGGAAGAGCTTGCTCACCATCTCGACGCCCTCGGCGATGGCCTTGGTGTCGGTCGCGCTGCGCGCGTAGCTCGACGCGCGCTCGAGGTTGTCGAACACCGGCAGCAGCTCGCGGAGCACCTCCTCCTGCCCGCGCTTCTTCGCGTCGTCGATGTCGCGCCGCGAGCGCTTGCGGAAGTTGTCGAAGTCCGCGAGGGCACGCAGCAGCTGGTCCTTCATCTTGTCGCGCTCGGCGGTGATCACCGCCACGGGGTCGGGCGCGCTCTCCTGCGCCGTCTGCTGTGCGCTCGCGCCATTGCCCTCGGCCCCGGCGCCCTCGCCCGCGGCCTCGCCCACCTTCTCGGTCTCTTCCGTCGACATCTGTGCGTTCCTCGTGCACCTCACGGGCCGCGACCGCCCCGGGCGGCGTCGCCTCGCGAAGAGACGGAGGTGTACCACAGCCCCCCGCCCCGCCGTCACCTCCTTCGCGCTGCGCCGTTGACCCCGTTCTCGGCGCTCTGTTACGGTCCCGCGGCCGTGAACGGTCCCCCGAGGTTCAGCGTGGTTCGTGGCGCCGTGGTCGCCCTGGCGCTGTCGCTGTGCCAATGCGGGCCGATCTTGTACACGTCCGCCATCGGTGACGCTGCACAGCTGCTCGAAGAGGCCCGCCAGGCGGGCGCCGAGGAGCAGAGCCCGTACGAGTACTTCCTCGCCCGCGAACACCTGGAAAAAGCCCGGGAATTCGCCGGCGAGGCGGAGTACCAGAACGCCCTCGACATGGCCGCCGCGGCCGAGGAGAGCGCGCGTCAGGCCCGGGACATCGCCCGTCGGCGCCAGCGGGAGAGCGGTCGCTAGTGGGCCGCGCGCGCTCGAACGCCCGTTGGGGTCTCGCGGTGGCCGTCGCACTGCTGGGCTGCGCGTCGGCGCCGGCGATGCAGGGCCGCATCTCCGCGCTCCGCGAGAGCCTCGACCAGGCCGACCGCAACGGCGCGCGACGGTGCGCCCCGCGGGAGCTGGCGATGGGTCGCGCCCACGCCGAGTTCGCCGACCGCGAGCTCGCCGAGGGGCACATGTCCCGCGCCGAGGACCACCTGCTGGTCTCCGACACGAACGCCCGCGCGGCGATCACCCTGTCGCCCCCCGACCGCTGCGCCCCCCGCGCCGTGGTCGTGGCCACGGGGCCGGGGGACCGCGACGGCGATGGCATCCTCGACCCCGACGACCGCTGCCCCGACCAGCCCGAGAATTTCAACGGCGTCGAAGACACCGACGGCTGCCCCGAAGACCCCGACAGCGACGGCGACGGCCTCGCCGACAGCCGCGACCTCTGCCCCCTCGACCCCGAGGACCGCGACACCTACCTCGACGACGACGGCTGCCCCGAGCTCGACAACGACGCCGACGGCATCGCCGACAACGTCGACAACTGCCGCAACGAGCCCGAAGACCCCGACACCTTCCAGGACACCGACGGCTGCCCGGACAACGACAACGACCAGGACACCGTCGCCGACCTCGTGGACCAGTGCCCCAACGAGGCAGGCCCCGTGGACCGTCAGGGGTGCCCGCCGGTGTTCCAGCACCTGGAGGTCACCCGGCACGGCGTGCGCTTCCAGGTCGAGTTCGATTTCGACCGCGCCACGCTGCGGCCCAACGCCACAGCCACCCTCGACGAGGTGGTGCAGTTCCTTCAGCAGGCCCAGAACCGCGCGCTGCGCTACGAGGTCGGCGGGCACACGTCGAGCGAGGGTAGCGTGCGCCACAACGACGACCTGTCCCGCCGCCGCGCGCTCACCGTGCGCAGCTACCTGGCGAGCCACGGCATCGAGGCCGAGCGGCTCACGTCCCGGGGCTACGGCGCGCGGCTGCCGCTGGAGTCGAACCGCACGAACGAGGGCCGCCAGCGCAACCGCCGGGTGGAGCTCAACGAGATCGACGCCCAGGGTCGCCTGGTGCAGTAGGGCGCGCGCGTCGCCCCCCTTGCGCTCCCGCGCGATTCGTAGGATTCCCTGCGCGGCCTTGGGCGACCCGATGGGTCGGGCCGCCGCCCTTCGCCGAGAGCCACTACCGAGATGACTTCGCGCCGCATAACGCTCCTCGCCGCATCCCTCGTGATGCTCGCCTCCACCGCGCTCGCGCAGCCCGCCCAGGGCCCCCGCGACCGACAGACGCGCTCGCTCATCACGAACGCGATGGAGGACTACCAGAACCTCGAGATCGACCGCGCCGTGGAGCGCCTGCAGATCGCGCTGCGCGGCTGCGGCAACGGCTCGTGCTCGCCGCAGGTGGTGGCGCGGGTGCACATGTCCCTCGGCATCGTCGCGGTGGGCGGGCAGCAGAACAGCGAGTCGGGCATCGAGTCGATGGCCCGGGCGATCTCGCTCGACGCCAACGCCGAACCCGACCCGCTGCTGGTCACGCCCGAGATCTCCACGGCGTTTCGTCAGGCGCAGTCTCGCGGGCGCAGCGGCGGCACGGGCAACACGGGGAATGCGGGCAACACCGGGAGCACGGGGAATTCCGGCAACACCGGCTCGCGGCCCAGCCGCGGCGGCGGAGAGCTCCTGCACACCCCCGCCCCCGAGCAGCTGGAAAACACCCCGCTGCCCGTCTACGTCGAGGCCAACGGCGGGCTCAGCGCGGAGCACGTCTACGTGCACTTCCGCGGCAACGGGATGCGCGCGTTTGAGCGCCGGGAGATGACCCGCGTCGCCAACGGCTGGGGCACCGAGATCCCCTGCGCGAACATCATCCAGGGCAACGTCGAGTACTACGTCTCCGCGCAGGACGCGTCGGGCACGGAGCTCGCGAGCGCCGGCAGCGAGGGCGCGCCCGTGCAGGTGAGCATCGTGGCGCGCCGCACCGCCCCCGCGCCGGCGCTCCCTGGCCGCATGCCCCCCGACACCTGCGCGGGCGGCATGGACGAGTGCCCCCCGGGCATGACCGGCCCGCAGTGCCGCCCCCGCGGCGGGGCCAGCACGCGCCGCGGCGGCCTCGGCGACGCGTGCACCAGCAACGACGAGTGCGGCGAGGGCATGCGCTGCGACGGCGGCGCGTGCGCCGCGAGCGAGGGGGGAACGAGCGTCGACGAGCCCCGGTCCACCGCGTCCACCGACCGCTTTCAGCGCTTCACCATGGACGTGGGCGGCGGCGTCGGCCTCGCCTACCTCGGCGGCGGTCGGCCCCCCTACGCGGAGTACCGCCGCTGGCAGTTCGTCGCGGCCGACGGCACCCGCACCACCCAGGAGTCGTGCGGCGCGTACCTGTGCTCCCCGCAGGTGAAGGCCGGCTTCGCGCCGACGTACTTCCTCTCGGCGCTCATTCGCTACAACTTCTCCCGCCGCATCGGCGTGGGCATCGGCGTGCGCTTTCAGTTCGACACCGCGCCCTGGGAGATCCCGCCGCCCGCGCCCACCAGCACCGCGCCGAACCCGCCGACCACCTCGGTCTCGAACCCCTTCGCGAACCTGCTGATCAACGCGCGGCTCTACTACGCCTTCACCCCCAACGGCTTCGCCGCCCAGGGCTTCGTCGCGTCGGCCTTCGTCGGCGGCGGCGTGGGGCAGATCGAGCCCGCCCCGCCGCTGCCCTCCACCACGGGTCGGCAGCCCGCGCACGTGCTCTCGGGGTACGGCAACGCCGTGCTCGGGTCGCGGCTGGAGTACAACCTCCGCAACGGGTTCCACTTCGGCGCCGAGGTCGCGCTGCAGTTCATGTTCCCCACCTTCCTCTTCGCGGTGGATGTGACCCCCTTCGTGGGCTTCCACATCTGAGAGGGTTGACAGCGCCCCGGCGCTGTGGTCTACCCACGCTCCCTCGCGCTGTTACGACGGTCGAGGGAGTGACACTTCAGGCGCGTAGCTCAGTGGTAGAGCACCACCTTGACACGGTGGGGGTCGTTGGTTCAAACCCAATCGCGCCTACTATCTCTGTCCCAACCAATGGGGGTTGAGTGGGACCGAGGAGACAATAAAGAGGAACGTCTGCGCGTCTCTTGACGCGAGGTGTGTTCCGGCGTGACCCTCCGCACGCGCGCGGCGGATGTCGGCGCGCATTGAAACCCTGCGGGGGCCTAAGGCCGGCTCCCCAACATACGGAGCACGACGATCAAGGGACCGATGGACCGGAACCAGCAGCGGCAGCCCCAGGTGCGGGTCAACTACCGTATCCGTGTGCCCGAGGTCCGCGTCATCGCGGCCGACGGTACGCAGCTCGGCATCATGACGAGCCAGGACGCGATCCGCATGGCCCAGGAGCAGACGCTGGACCTCGTCGAAGTCAATCCGAAGGCAGACCCCCCGGTCTGCAAGATCATGGACTTCGGAAAGTACAAGTACGAGGAGAAGAAGCGCGCGAACGAGGCCCGCAAGAAGCAGAACGTGGTGGAGATCAAGGAGGTCAAGGTTCGTCCGAAGACCGACGAGCACGACCTCGACACCAAGATCCGCCACATCCGGCGCTTCCTCGAAGAGGGCAACAAGGCGAAGATCACGGTGCGCTTCCGCGGCCGTGAGATCACCCACCCCGAGAAGGGCCGCGAGGTGCTTGATGACATCATCAAGGCGCTCGAAGGGCTCATCAACATCGAAGGCAACCCCGCCCTCGAGGGCAAGGCGATGACCATGCTCATCGCGCCCAAGCCCAACACCGTGAAGCGCAAGGACCCTGTCCCCGGCGCCCCCCCGGAGCCCCCCCTCTGAACGGCTCGTGCCGGTCACCCCGCTCGTCCCCGCCCTCCCGCCCCTCGCCGCCGCGCTCGCCCTCGACGCGCTGCTGACCCTCGTTCTCGGACTCGCCCGCGCGCAGCTCTTTCTGGGCCACGACCTGGGCACGCGCCTCGTGGGCGCCGCGCACCTCGCGCTGGCCTACGGCACCCTGATCCTCGCCCGCGCCGTGGCCCTCTACACGCGCCTGTTCGTGGCGCGCCTCGCGGCGCTCAGCCTCGTGGCCACGGCAGCCTCGCTCCTCCTCGGCCCCGACGTCACGGGCACCCTCGATGCGGCCTATGGGGCGGTCGCGCGGGAGTGCGCCCACGCCGCGCTGCTCGGCGCGGTGGCGACGTGGGCGTGGTTCACGAGCCCGGCGCGACGTCCGCGGCGCAGCGAAAGCCCGACATGACCAGGCGGTAGTTCGCCGGGTGGTGCACCCGGTTGGAGCTGCGCAGTCCCTCGCCTCCGTAGTTCCATCCCCCGCCGCGGAGGATGCGCTCGCACTCCGTGGGCAGGGGGTTGCTGCCCGTGAACCCGCGCACGCCCCGGGTGCGCAGGTCGCTCAGCGCGGCGAGGGCGCTCTCGCAGGTCGGCGCCCGCGCGGGCGTGCGGTAGGCGTAGGGGTCGTAGGGGCTCTCGACCCACTCCCACACGTTGCCGGCCATGTCGTGCAGGCCGTAGGGAGAGTCTCCCCGAGGCCGCGACCCCACGGGGTCGGGATGCCCGGTCTCCTCGCGTCGACCGTACACCGCGCGCGTGCCGTTGGGGTACTCGTCGCCCCACGGGAACATCCTCCCTTGTGGTCCCCGCGCGGCCTTCTCCCACTCGGCCTCGGTGGGCAGCCGCCCCCGCGCCCACGCGCAATAGGCCCGCGCCTGGTGCCACGACACCCCCACGATGGGCTGCCGCGGATCGCGAAAGCGCGCGTCGAGGGGCCGCGGCGAGGTGCACGCGCCCGCGCCCTCGCAGCGGTGGTAGTCCCCGCGGGTGACCTCGGTGCGGTCGATGAGATACGCTGAGAGCTCCGCGGTGTGACGGGGACGTTCGTCGGGCTCGCCGCGGTCGTCGGCGCCCATGATGAACGGCCCCGCGGGGATGAGCACCCGGTCGATCACCGGCGCGCTGCGCGAGGGTCGCTGGGCGCGCACCAACGGGGCGGCGAGGAGCAACGCCGCCGCGGCGATGGGGAACACAGGACGCATCGCGCAGTTGGTACCACGCCCTTGCGGCCACCGCCCCGGGGGTGCCACGACGTCGCCCGTGCGTGCGCTGCGAATGCTCCCCCTCGCCCTCGCGCTGCTCGGGTGCGCCTCGCCGTCTCGGGCGGTGCGCGACGCCGTGCGGCGGGGCGACGTGCCCGCGGCCCTGCGCGCCTACGAGCGCTTCGTCGAAGACCGCGGCGACGGCGACGCCAGCCTGCTCGCGGACATCGCCCTCGCCACCCTGCGGCGCATGGCGCTGAGCGACGCGCCCGGGGACCGCGCGTCAGGCTTCGCGGGCCTGCGCGCCGTGGGCGTGCTTGCGCTCGACACCCTGGAGCCCATCGCCCGCGTCGAGGGTGTGGTGGGCGACCGCGCGGCCCTCGCGCTCTGGGAGGTTCAGGGTCGCGAGGGCCCCGCCCCCGCGCGCCTCCGCGAGGCCCTGCGCAGCGAGGACCGCGAGCGACGGTTGTTGGGCGTGGCCGCGTTGCGCCCCGCGCGTGCGCGTCGCACCCTGCTCCGACTCCTCGATGACGCCGACGATGACGTGCGCGCCGCCGCCGCGCAGCGCCTCGCGAGCGTGCGCCACCCGACGGTCACCGACGCCCTGCGCGCCCACCTCCGCGACGACCCCGACGACGACGTCCGCGCGTGGTGCGTGCGCGGGCTCTCGGGGCGCGACGAGGTCGCCGACGCCCTGCGCGCCGCCCTCGAGGACCGCTCGGCCTTCGTGCGCATGGCCGTGCCCTCGGCCCTCTCCACGGGCCCGCGGGAGGCCCAGCGGGAGGCCCTCGGGGCGCTGCTGGAGGGTCCGCCCACGGCGCTCGGGGTGGAGGCCGCGCGGGCCCTCGCGACGCGCGGAGACGCGCCCGCGGCCGCGTACCTCCTGGCCGTGATGCGAGGGGATCGCCCCGCGCTCCGCGCCCAGGCCGCGGTGGCCGCGAGCGGGATGGTCGCCGCGCACGGCCCCGCCCTCGCCGCGCTGTTGGAGGGCGACGACGACGAGGTCACCCTGCGCATCGCCTCGGCCCTCGCGCGCGTTGATGCCCACCGCGACGCGGCGGTGCGGGCGCTGCGTCGGCTCTCGAACTCGCCCGACGGCTTCGTCGCGGTACGCGCGCTTCAGACCCGCGCGGGCCGTGGGGATGCGGGCCTCGCGGAGCCCCTGCGCGACGCCCTCACCGCCCCCGACGCGGGCGTGCGGCGCATCGCGGTGCTCGCGTGGAGCGAGCTCGCGGGCAACACCGGCGACCTCGACACCCTCGCGGCGATGCTGCGCGACGAGGACCGCTCGGTGGTGGCCCTCGCGGCGTCGCAGATCATCCTCGCCGCCGCGCGGTGAGCACCGCGGCGAGGGCGAGGAGCAGGGCGATGGGGGCCTCGGCGCGTCCGGGCGAGGCGTGGCAGCGCAGGCCGCCGCCGCCGAAGCGCGCGGTGCGCACGTCGGGGTCGCACACCGCGAAGCGCCCGGGGGGATACATCGTGCAGATGCCCAGCACGTCGTCGGCCGACGGCACCTGCCGCTGCTCCCCGCGGCCGGCGGTGTACCACATCACCGCGTCGCGCAGGCCGCTGTGCGCGAGGCCCATGGCGTGGCCGAACTCGTGCGTGACGATGGTCTGCAGGTCGGCGCTGCGCGCGTCGCCCGTGACCGAGAACAGAAAGCCCCGGGGGTTCGTGGGCCCGCGGAGGTTGAGCTCAGTGTCGGCGTCGAGGATCGAGGCGCTCCGCGCGCCGAAGGTCACGATGGTGACCGCCGCGGCGTCGGCGGGGTGAAACGCGTCGAAGCCCCAGGTGGTGCGAAAGAGCACCGTGTTGGTGTTGCCCCCGGAGGGGTCGTAGCCCACGGTGGACGGTCCGTCGGGGAGGCGCGCGAGGACGAAGCTCGGCGCCGCGCGGGTGTCGCGGTCACACGCCACCGAGGCCCACGCGCGGGCGGAGCGGTCGAGCACGAGCGTGAGCGCCGCGCGGGAGATCACCGCGGGGTCGGGGAGGGCCGTGGGGTCGAAGCGAAAGCCCGTGCAGCCCGAGACCCACGCGATGGGACGGCCCTCGGCGGGGCACATCAAGGGGTCGGGCTGCTCGGGGACGGTCGTGGTCTGGCACCAGGCGCCGGCGTCGACGCTCGCGGTCAACAGCGCGAGGGAGAAGACGCCCGCCCGCACTACCGCACCGCGCGGCGCAGGCGGGTGACGAAGGGCGCCAGGGGCTCCCCCTCGGGGGCGACCTCGACGACGGGGCCGGTGGGCGGGTCGACGAAGGTGATCCCCTCGGCGCGGGAGGGGTGCACCAGCAGGCCGCGCGCGGGGTCGGCGCGCAGGGGGTACATCCCCGCGGACATGTCGAGCACGGTCCAGGCGCCGTCGGGGAGGCGCTGGAGGAAGAGCACGTAGCTCTCGCCGGGGCGGAACACCGGCGCGCCAGCGACCGTCTGCCCGACGTCTCCCACCACCCCGCCGGGCAGCCGGAGGGTGAGCGATGTGCCTGCCGCCCAGGGGCCTGCGATCGGCACGTGCACCGTGACGGGCACCTCGGTGACGATGCGCCCCGAGGCCCAGCGGGCGACCCCCGCGACCGCGCCCCGGGCGTCACGCTGGGCCGAGCCGACCACCACGGCGTCGGCCATGGCGGCGAGCTCGTCGGCGCTGCGGTGGAGCATCACGGTGGCCCCCGCCGGGGCGGCGTGGAGCGACGCGGTCAGCAGGACCATCGAGAGGAGGTGGCGGGCGCGCATGGCAGGTTCAGAAATACCACGTGGAGGGAACGGCCGCGCGCGGGAGACATTGACACGCACGCGTAGAAGGCCGTACGCACATCGGCCATGCGGAAGCAGATCTTCAAGGGGCTCCTGATCGCGTCGTTCTCGATCGGGCTGGGAGCGTGCTCGCAGTTCGCGGCCAACTCCACGGTGCGGATCATGGCGCAGGCGTCGCCGGCGCTGCAGTCCTTCTCGGACCCGGCGCTGGCCGAGGCGTCGCTGCCCTACTCCATCACGCAGATGGAGGGACTGCTGCTGGTCGTGCCGAACAACACCGCGCTGCGCATCAACCTCATGCGCGCGCTGGGCTCCTACGGCTTCGGCTTCCTTGAGGAGCGGCTGGAGGTCGCCGAGCGCGCCGACGACGAGGAGCGCATGGAGCACTACCGCGCCCGCGCGACGGCGATGTACATCCGCGCGAAGGCCGTGGGCTTCGAGACCCTCACGCAGGAGGAAGACGGCGACGGCGGGGCCAACGGCGCGGTGCGGCGCGGCATCGACGCGTGGCGGTCGTACCTCCAGCGCTTCGACGACCGCGAGCAGGTCGCCATGATCTTCTGGACCGGGTACGCCTGGGCCCGGCACATCAACCTCAACAAGAACGATCCCGATGTGCTCGCCGACCTGCCCTTCGCCATCGCGATCTTCGAGCGGGCGCTGCAGCTCGACCCGACCTACATGAACTACGCGCCCTGCGCGGCCATGGCGGCGTATTACGCTCGCGCGGCGCCGTCCCTGGGCGGCGAGCCCGAGCGCTCGCGGGAGCTCTTCGAGCGGGCCATCAACGGCACGCAGCGGCACTTCCTCACGTACCTCGTGCTCCAGGCCCGGGCCTACGCCGTGATGGTGCAGGACCGCGCGCTCTACCGCCGGCTGCTCGAAGAGGTGATCAACGCCGGGGACGTGATGCCCGAGCAGCGCCTGGCGAACCAGATCGCCAAGCGCCGCGCGCGTCGGTACCTCGACCAGATCGACGACCTCTTCGCCCCCGAGGAGACCCCGGCCGAGGGCGCCGCGCCCGCCGAGGGTGCCGCCCCGGCCGAGGGCGCCGCGCCCGCGGAGACCCCCGCGCCCGCGGAGACCCCCGCGCCGGCAGCCGCCCCCGCCGCGACCCCCTGAGAATCAATCCCCCGCCTCGCACCGTCGAAGGCTGCGCTTGCGCTCACCCAGGAGTGACACCTCGCCATGAAGACGCATCGATACGCATTGTTCGCCGTCGCCTTCGGATTCGCGGGCGCGTTCTTCGCGCGCGAGGGCGCCGAGGCGCAGCCGCCGGCCGCGCCGCGCACGCTCTCGGTCGCCACCCTCGCGCCGCCGGGCTCGACCTGGATGCGCGTGCTCGAGGGCTGGAA
>JBILLI010000414.1:0-6716 GCA_044376155.1 Polyangiales bacterium | reverse complement strand
ACGAAGCCGGGCGCGCGGCGGGTGAGCGCGTCGAGCACCCGCGCGCAGGCCCGGGCATCGCCCGCGTCGTGCTCCAGCAGCGCGAGGTTCACCCACGCGCCGATCCGCGCGGGGGCGGTGGTGACGGAGTGCGTGAGGTCACGCCGCGCGGCCTCGGTGCGCCCGAGGCACCGCAGCGCCTCGCCGCGGTAAACAAAGGTCGTGGGCCCCTCGCCGCCGCCCACCGCGACGCCCTCGGCGAGCACCCGCAACGCCCCTTCGTAGTCGCCCTCCAACACCGCGGCGCCAGCGAGGCCGATGTACGCCCAGCGCGACTGCCGGTACCGCGCGAGGGCCTTCTCGAACTGCGCGCGCGCCGTGGCCGCGTCGCCCAGGTAGAGGTAGAGCTCCCCGCGGTAGTTGTAGGGCTCAGGGGTGTCAGGCCAGCGCGCGTGGATCTCGTCGAAGACCCGCAGCGCCTCGTTCGGATCGCCGCTGGCCACGAAGCGCCACAGCGCCCGCTTGGCCTCGACGCGGGGGGAGCGCGGGGTGATCAGCGCCTCGAGGGTCCCGTCGGCGCGCACGAAGCTCGGCGTCGCGCTGCGGTTGCCGCGCAGGCGGGTGAGCGCGTCTTCGAGGACCACGGCGCGTCGCCGCCACGGGGGGCGGAGGTCGGCGGGGAGCGCGGGGGGGGATGGGGTCCAGTCGGGGAGCGCGGCGTGTGCGGAGAGGGTCGCGAGGGCCGCGGCCAGGGTCGCGTCGGGCACGCCGAGGAACTCTCCCCGCTGCAGGCTCGCGAGGTGGATCACCAGCTGCGCGGCGACGTGCTCGCCGAGGTCGTCTCCGCGCTCGCCGCCGCGTCGGGTCTCGGCCAGCGCCTCGGCCACCCGCCCCGCGCGACGGAGCGCGTCGCCGAGCCACACCGCCGCGGTGGCGTCGTCGGGGCGGAGCGACACCGCGCGCGTGAGCGCCTCGAGCGCGCCGGGGAGGTCCCCGCGAAGCAGCATTGTCGCCCCGCGCAGCGCGAGCGACGCGGCCTCGTCGCCCAGCGCCAGCGCCCGCTGCGCGTGGTCCTCGGCGGCGTCGAGGTCGCCGCGCCAGAGGCTGAACGCCCCACGCCAGGCCACGGCCTTGGGGTCTCCCGGGAGCGCCGCGTAGTGTGCGTCGGCCGCGTCGAGGGCGCCCGCCGCGCGCAGCAGCTCGGCGACGTCTCGTCGAAGCGAGAGGGTGGGGTCGGGGTGCGATGCGAGGGCGGCCTCGGCCAGCGCCCGCCCCTCGTCGCGTCGGTCGAGCCTGGTCAACACCGCCGCGAGGCGCAGCGCGAGGGACGAGTCGTGGGGCGCCAATTCGTGAGCCCGGCGGGCGTGCTCCGCGGCCCGGCCCGCGTCGAACATCTCGGCGTACATGGACGCCGCGTCGGCGTGCAGCACGGGGTCGTCAAAGCGCTGCAGGTGCGCGTCGAGCGACTGCAGGGCCTCCATGTACCGCCCCCCGTCCCACAGGGCGGCGACCTCGCTCCGCGCGGCGGAGAGTTCCGCCGTCATCTCCCGTCTCCGGGGCGCAGCAGCACCCGTCGCTCGGCGCGCTGCAGGGGGCCAGAGCGCGGCGCGCCGTCAGGCCCGAGCAGCGTGAAGGTGAGTGTGTGGGCGCCCGCCTCGAGGCCCGACAGGCCGAAGGGACCTGCGCCTTCGCGCGCGGTCACCTCGGCGCCATCGACCTCGACGCGCACGCGAAACCCTTGCGCCGCAGGGGCCTGTGCGACGCCCGGGGTGAGCAAGAGGTCAACCATCACCACCGTGGCGTGGCCGCCGGTGAGCTCGCCCTCCGGCGTCGCCACCACGAGGCCCGGCGCGGCGGGGTCAACGCCCGCGTCCCGCACCGCCGGACCGACGAAGAAGGGCGTCTGCACCAGCGAGGACGGCACCGCCTCATGGGTCTCCCACGCGGCCCACGCGCGCACCACGTGGGGCCCCTCGCGCAGGCCCTCGAAGACAAGCGGGCGCGCGGGGTCGTCGACGCGGCGGCAGGGCTCTCCGTCGAGGGCCACGCACACGTGCCGCAGGTCGGCGGGGTCGGAGACGTTGCGCCAGCGCTCGACGTCGAGGCGCACCTCCAGGCGATTCTCCCGCAGCGCCGCGTTGGCCGCGGGCGCGCGGATCACCACCCGCGGCGGCGGGGTCGGCGCGGGACGACGGGTGACCTCGACCACGGTGATCGTCGCGGCGGACGGCGGGGAGACGGGCAGCGTCGCGTCGGGCTCGTTGCTCAGCGCCTGCGCGGCCGCGTCGACCCCCTCGGCGCCGGAGCTGCGGGACGAAGACGGCGCCGACGGCTCTCCCCCCCGCGACGAGGAGCACGCGCCCGCCGCGAGCGCGGCGCACAGAGATGCAGTGAGAACGCGCATGGGTCCAAGGGTCGTATCGCCGATGGGACGTGGCAGCAATTCAAGATCGGACGACCCGGGCCGTTCTGCCGCCCATGCGCTCTCCCCGCCGCCCCTCGTCGCGCCCCCCTCGCCGCGGTGTGCCCTCCAGCGCCGCCCGCGCCGCGGTGCCCTTCGTCGACCTCGCGCCGCAGCACGACGAGGTCGCGCGGGACCTCCGCGCCCGCATCGACGCCGTGCTCCAGCGCAACCACTACATCCTCGGCGAGGAGCTCGCGGGCTTCGAGGCCGACTTCGCCCGCTACTGCGGCGCCGCGCACTGCGTGGGCGTGGCGAACGGCAGCGACGCCCTGGAGCTCTCCCTGCGCGCGCTGGGGGTGGGCCCGGGTGACGAGGTCATCGTGCCCGCGTTCACCTTCGTGGCCACGGCCCTCGCCGCGCTGCGGGTCGGCGCGCGTCCGGTCTTTGTCGACGTCACCGACGACACCCTGCTCCTGGACCCCGACGCCGTGGCCCGCGCGCTCTCGCCGCAGACCCGCGCGGTGATCCCCGTGCACCTCTACGGGCAGTGCGCGCCCATGGAGGCCCTCGCCGCCGTCGCCGCGCCGCGCGGGGTGCCCCTGATCGAAGACGCCGCGCAGGCCCACGGCGCGTGGCGCAACGGGCAGCGCGCGGGCACCCTCGGCGCCCTCGCGGCGTTCAGCTTCTACCCTGGCAAGAACCTCGGCGCGCTGGGCGATGGCGGCGCCGTGACCACCTCCGACGCGGCCCTCGCCCGCACCCTGCGCGCGCTGCGCAACTACGGCAGCGAGGTGAAATACGAGCACCCCGTGGCCGGGTGGAACTCCCGCCTCGACGAGCTGCAGGCCGCGGCGCTCTCGGTGAAGCTCCCGCGCCTCGACGGCTGGAACGCCCTGCGCGCCGAGGCCGCCGCGCGCTACGACGCCCTCCTCGCGGGCGACGAGCGGGTGCGGCGGGTCGCCACCGCCCCCGGCAACGTGCACGCCCGACACCTCTACGTCGTGCGGGTGGAGGGCCGCGACGAGGTGCTCACGCGCATGGCCGCGCGGGGCGTGAGCTGCGTCGCGCACTACCCCCGGGCGGTGCACACCCAGGGCGCCTTCGCCCACCTCGGCCACGCGCCCGAGGACTTCCCCGTCGCGAACCGCGCGGCCGCGGAGGTGCTCTCGCTCCCGCTGTACCCGGGCATCACCGCGAGCGCGCAGTGCCGGGTGATCGACGCCCTGCGCGACGCGCTGTGACCCGCTACGCGAGCCAGTGACGGCCCGCGCCCCAGCCGAGAAAGCGCCGGCCGATCCCGCCCTGCGCGTCGACGCCCGAGGTGTCGAAGCGACCGCCCTCGGCGACCCGCCGCAGACCCTCCATCGCGGGCGCGAAGACCGCGCGAAAGACCTCGTCCTCGCGGGCGAAGTGCGCCTCGACCCAGGGCAAAAACGCCGACTGATCGTCGGGTGAGGCGACCGAGGCGAAGAAGAGCATCTGCCGCCACGCGTACGCGCTGGCCTTGAGGGCGATGAGCCGGGCGTGGTGGTCCTGCGCGAAGACCTGCATGCGGCGGCAGACGAAGGCGAAGCACGTTTGTGCGAGCTCACCCTCGCGGCCGTCGAGGAGCTCGCGCAGCGCGAGGCCGTCGTACAGCGCTGCGAGGTTGTGGGTCGTGAGCACCTGCGCCTGCTCGAGGATCATCCCGTTCTGCGCGGGCGTGCGCCAGGCGCGCTCCTGCCCGTCACCCATGGCCGACGCGCGGGCGGCGCAGAGCGCGAAGAAGCCCGGCGAGACCTTCGCGCCCCAGCGGTCAGACGCGTCGTCGAGCGCGAGCACCTCGTCGCATGGGAGGTCGTAGTAGCGGGCGTAGAGCGTCCCGCGGAGCAGCCGCGCGGCGACCTTCGCCGACTCCGCGAACTTCACGCCGAAGGCGCCCATGAAGATGTCGGCCGCGAGCTCCTCGGTGAGCGGCAGCGCGAGGCTGGCCGAGGCGGCGAGCGCGACCATCTCGGTGAGCAGCTTGTTCGGCACGATGGCCTCGGGGAACGACCCCAGCGCCAGCGCGCTCACCTCGCGCAGCGCCTGCCGCGCGCGACCCGCGTTGTCACCCTTCGCGCGGCGCTGGCCCTTGAGCGCGGCGACCCAGGGGAGCTCGTCGAGCTTCACCTGCGAGGCGAGGTGCAGCAGCAGCAGCGAGCGCCGACGGCGGAACGCGGCGTACACCGCGCCGAACAGACGTCGCGCCGCGGGGTCGTCGACGTCGCCCACCGCGACCTGCGCGGTCACCTGCGGGAGCAGCGCGGCGAGCACGTCGGCCGAGGTCACCACGCCGCGGGCCACGAGCGCGTCGACGGGCGCCTCCCAGCAGCGCTCGACCTTCTCGAGCAGCGAAGACGGCAGCGCATCACCCGCCATGCACCCCAGGGCCGCGGCCTCGTCGGCGTCGATGGGGGCGGTGACGCGACCGAGGTCGTCGACGCCCGCGTCGCGGGGGAAGGGACCGAGCCGCGCGCGCAGCACCTGGGCCTGCGACGACAGCGTGGGCAGCGCGACGTCCCGCGCCTGCGCCGCCCGCGTGGCCGCGCGACGCGCCGAGCCGGGCGCGCCGTGGGCGGTGACGAAGGACGCCAGCACCTTGCGGATCATCCCCACGTCGCGGCCCGTGAGCGCGCGCGGGTCGCTCGCGGCGACGGCGAGGTGCTTGCGCAGGAGGTAGAAGTTCTCGCGCTCGTGCTCGGGCTTGCCCGAGAGACGGTGGGTCACGCGGAGCGACGCGTAGCGCGCAAGCAGCGCGCGGGCCCGCGCGGGCCAATCGTTCGCGTACGAACGACACGGCCAGCCGCCCTGCACCACCGGGCTGCCGTCGGCGCGGCGCACGAGCGCGCCCGACGCGTCTTGCTGGAGCGAGGGCACCTCGCCCTCGACGGTCTCGAGAAAGAGCGACACGGCGTCGTCGTAGAGGGGCGTCCAGTGCCGCAGCGCCTCGTGCATGCGCTCGATCTGCGCGCGCACCCGCACGGCCCCGAGGTCGTTGATCACCTGCCCCACGGTGCGGAGGCGCACCACCGCCCGCGCGCTCGCCGGTCGCTCGGTCGGGACGGGGTAGAATCGCAGCCGCGGGAACCACGCCTCCACCTCGTCGAGCACGCGAATCCCCGCTGCCTCCTGGTCGTGGGCGAGCAGGTACGCGACAGTGAGCAGCGCGCCCTCTTCGGGCACATCGACCCGGTAGCACCCGCTGTCGAGCAGCCCGCAGAGCCACGCGAGGCCCGCGTCGGTGAGCATCGCGCGGTTCAGCGCCTCGCGGGTGCACGGCACCTGAAAGCGCGCGGCGAGCGCGACCTCGTGGGGGAGCGTCGGCCCCTCGGCGAGCAGCGCGCCCGTGGCGAACCCGCCGTGCACGACTTCGAGCGTGGCCCACACGGGCACCCCGGCGACAGGGATGCGGCGCCCGACCTCGAGGTCACCGCGCTGCATCCCGGCGATCACCTCGCGCCAACGCGTGACGCGAGCGGCGGCGCGCGCGCGGGTGGCGGCGTCGGCGTGCTGCGCGGCGGTCTGTAGCGCGTGGTGAAGCTGCCCCCAAGCGTAGTCGGGGTTGGCGGAGTCGGGCGGATCGAAGGGAAGCATCGGAGTCGTGTCCTCTCGCGAGGACCTGATGGTGGGGGTCGAACCCACGCCCTGTCGGTCTCAAGCCGACCGCTCTGCCGCTGAGCTACACCAGGAAGTGCGCCGGGGGATCGGCGCGGAGACTTGAAGGCAGGAGTCGAACCTGCGCCCTGTCGGTAGGAAGCCGACCGCTCTGCCGCTGAGCTACCCCAAGAGACGGCCGGGTCTAGCACCCACCCAGCGACGCGCAAGGGAGCACTACCTCCTCACTATCGCACCACGATTGCATATGCGATGTGACTGCGTTAGCTACGCTTTCATGAACACCCGTGGCATCTGGTGGCTCTGCGCGATCACGCTCTCCCTCGCGGCGTGCGGCAACGCCTCGACGAGCGCCAGCGACGCCGCCGTGGATCGCGCGGCGCCCGCGGCGGACGTCGACGAGCGCCCGCCCGGCTGCGGGGAGGTCCCGCGGGGCTATGCGTGCGCGGGCACGCAGCTGCGGTTCTGCGAAGACGGCACCGCCTCGACGCGGGAGTGCCCCCGCTACACCGACGACGCCGGCGTGTGCCGGGAGCTCTCTCCCCGCTACGGATCGTACTGCCAGGTGCCCGTGGCCTCGCCGTGTCGCATGGCCGTGCCCCACGGCAGCCATGACCACGTGTACTACGCCCATTGCGATGCCCCGGGCGCGGGCTGCGTGATCCGCGTGACGGGAGGGTTCACCTTCGCGAGCGCG
>JBILLI010000412.1:0-6745 GCA_044376155.1 Polyangiales bacterium | reverse complement strand
CCTGCGAGCTCCACGGAGATCCACGGGAGCGCCTCCAGCGGCGCGCGGCGCAGCGCGCGGGCGTGACGGCGGGCGCCGAGCACCGCGGTGGCGAGGCGCGCCACGCGACGGCCCACGAGGTCACCCCGGGCGGTCTGAAAGAAGCGCACGGCGACGTCGGCCTCGCGGCCCACGAGGTCGGCGGCGGCGTAGCCGGTGATGAGGTCCACCCGCACCTCGGGGTGCGCGGCGCGCAGGCCCGGGAGCACCCGCGGCACGATCACGTGGGCCGCGACCTCGTCGGTCGTCGCGAGGCGCACGCGACCGCTCACCGACGGGCTCCGCAGGCCCTGCGCCTCGTCGCAGAAGCGCGTGAACTCGGCCTCCACCCGCGATGCGGCGTCGCGCAGGCCCAGCGCGGCCTCGGTGGGCAACGGCGCCCGCCGCGTGCGTTCGAAGAGCGCCACGCCCAGCGCCGCCTCCAGCGCGGCTACCCGGCGACTTACCGTCGACTGCTCGATGCCCAGAGACTTCGCCGCGGCGGTGAAGCTCCCGTCGCGGAGCACCGCCAGCAGCACCCGCAGGTCGCCCCACGGGAGGTCGTGCATCGCGCTCGCCACATCTGTCATGCGTCCCTGCATGACAGACATCTCTCTGCGCCGCTACCGTGGCCTGCACGCATGACACACGCTGGGAGCATGAACCGCGCCCTGCTGATCTTCGGCCACGCCGACACCGACACCTTCAACGACCGCCTCGCGCGCGCCTACGCCGAGGGCTACGCCGCTGGCGGCGGCGCCGTGGAGCGCCTCGACCTCGCCGCGCTGCGCTTCGACCCCGTGCTGCGCACCGGGCACCGGGTCGAGCAGCCGCTGGAGCCCGACCTCCTCCGCGCCCGCGCCGCCATCGAGCGCGCGGACCACCTCGTCTGGGCGTTCCCCACCTACTGGGCGTCGCAGCCCGCGGTGGTGCGGGGCTTCGTCGACCGGGTCTTTCTCCCCGGCTGGGCCTTTCGCTACGAGGGGGCGGCCCTCCCCACGGGGCTCCTGCGCGGGCGCTCGTCGCGGGTGATCAGCACCATGGACAGCCCGTGGTGGTGGTACGCCCTGGCGCTGCAGCGCCCCACGCACCGCGCGTTCGGCGCCGCGACGCTGTCGTTCTGCGGCCTCGACCCGGTGCGCTTCACCACGGTGCACAAGGTCCGCACGCTCGACGAGGCCGCCCGGGCGCGGTGGTGCGCGCGGGTGCGGCGAGAGGCCCAGGACGACGCCCGCAGGACCCCAGCCCGGCTGCCTGCGCACACGGCGCCCGCGGCGTAGCCCCCGCGAGGTGCATCCCACCCTGCGATGCACACCACCGACGTCGCGGTCATTGGCGCGGGATTCGGCGGCCTCGGGGCCGCGCTGACGCTGGCCGAGGCCGGCGCGCAGGTCACCCTCTGCGAGTCCCTGCGCTACCCCGGCGGCTGCGCGAGCACCTTCACCCGCCAGGGGCGGCGCTACGAGTCCGGCGCGACGCTGTTCTCGGGCTTCGACCCCGGGCAGCTCTTCGCCCGCTGGATCGACCGGCACGCGATGGACGTGCGCACCGAGGTCCTTGACCCGGTGATCTCCCTCCGCGCGCCGGGATTCTCGCTCGACGTGCCGCCCTCGCGGGAGGCGCTCATCGCGCGCCTGTGCGCCCTCGACCCCGCCCGCGCCGAGGGCATCACGGCCTTCTTCGAGACCCAGCGGCGCGTGGCCGACGCGCTCTGGTCCGTGCTCGACGACCCCGCGCTGCTGCCGCCCGTGACCCCGGCGTCGCTCCTCGCGCACCTGGGCCGCGCGCCGCGCTACCTCCCGGCGCTGCGCTGGGTGACCCACCCCCTGCGCGACGTGCTCGCCGCGCACGGCCTCGAAGATTGCGCCCCGCTGCGGCTGTACCTCGACGCGATCTGCCAGATCACCGTGCAGGTCGGCGTCGACGAGGCCGAGGCGCCCATCGCGCTCTCCACCGTCGACTATCCCTTTCGCGGCACGCGGCACGTCCACGGCGGCATCGGGCGCCTCGCCGACGCGATGGTCACCGCGGTGCGCGCGCGGGGGGGCGAGGTGCGCATGCCCGACGCGGTGCAGTCCCTCCGGCGCGACGGCGATGGGTGGCGGCTGCGCACGCGGCGCGGCGAGGTCCGCGCGCGGGTGGTGATCGCGAACCTCGTGCCCCGCGCGCTCGAGGCCCTCTGGGGCGAGCGCACCCCGTGGCTCGACACGCTCGCCGCGCGCGTCGACGACGGCTGGGGCGCGGCGATGCTCTACCTCACCCTCCGCGAGGACGCGTCGATCCCCCAGGGCGCCAGGCACTTCGAGCTCATCGGGGACCCGTCGCGACCCTTCACCGACGGCAACCACATCTTCGTCTCCCTGGGCGCCGCGGACGAGGGGCGGTGCGGCGCGGGCGAGCGCGTGGCCACGGTGTCGACGCACGTGTCGCTGCGCACGCTGCGCGAGCTCCCCGAGGCCGCGCGGGGCGCGCACATCGCCGCGGTGCAAAGGTCGATGCGCGAGACCCTGCGCGCGCAGCTCCCCTCGCTCGACGCCGCGGTGACCGGGGTGATGACCGCATCGCCGCGCACCTTCGCGCGCTTCACGGGCCGGCCCGAGGGCGCCGTGGGGGGCGTGCCGCGACGCGCGGGGTGGGGAGCGTACCGCGACCTCGTTCCGCCCGCGGTGGCGCCCGGGCTCTACCTCGTAGGCGACTCGGTGTTCCCCGGGCAGAGCACGCTCGCGACGGCGCTGGGCGGGGTGAAGACCGCCGGGCGGGCGCTCGCCCTGCTCGGGCGTTCAGCGCGAACAGCGGTGCAGGGCGCGCACCCGGAAGACGCCGAGGGGCTGGGCCTCGGGCGCGATGGGCTCGAAGAGCGTGGGGTGCGAGAGCATCCACGAGAGCTCCCGGGGATACGGCGGTGAGGTCACCACGTGGTCCACGCCCTGGGCCACGAGGCGGGCGTACCAGCGCGCGGGGTCGACGCGCGGCGCCAACACGGCCTCGTCGGCGAGGTCGATGACCTCCCCGTCGCGGGTCACCGACACATAGACCACCTGGGTCTCCTGCCGCGGCCCCATGAGCGGATACCGAAAGATGCGGTGCCCGGGCGGCACCCACCCGAAGGCCGCAGCGACGCGTCGGGAGCAGTCTCGCGAGAGGGCATCGCCCGCGCGCCAGAACACCTGCATGGCGCCGCCCACGGGATTCACCTCGTAGGCTCGACGGCCGGGCGGACCGCCCATGTCGGCCACGATCGCCGCGCGGTGTCGGCCCCGCGCGCCGCGCACGCCCACGAAGGCCAAAGTAAGCGCGAGTCCGAGGGCGACCCCGCGCGCGGCCTGGTGCGGGCGCCGCCACGCGAGGGCGACCATCGCCGTCGCGGTGAGCACCCACGGGGCCGCCTGCGCGCACGCCGCGGCCGTCGCGGGTGACAGCGCGCGCGGCCACGCCAGCAGGGGCGAGACGGCCAGCAACCCGCGCCAGAGCGGGTCCCAGCGGTCGCCGCCCGGTCGCACCGCGAGGCACAGGATCATCCCCGGCACGGCGAGGTACAACCGCGGCGAGAAGGGGAGAAAGTTCGTGCGGAGCTCTCTCATCGTGCCGCTGAACATCGACCCGAGGCTGGCCACCGCGAGGCCCAGCGCCAGCAGGGCGAGCGCACGCTCGCGCCCTCGCGCGCGAGACACCGCGACGACCGCGACGGGCAGCGCGAGGACCCACGCCACGCCCCAACCGGGCGGATCGACGTCCATCCCCGGGAGGCCCACGGTGAACGCGCGGAGCACCTCCCCGACCGCGGGCTCGCGCGCCCCCGGCGAGTAGCCCCCGCTGTGGGTCATGATGAACTGCGCACCGCCCGGGTGCAGCGGACCCAGCGGGAGCGGAAAGAGCGGCGAGCCCCGGGCGATCCACGCGCGCAAGAGCGGTGGCGCCGCCAGCAAGGTCGCCCCGACGACGGCCAGCGCGCCCTGTCGCCGCGAGACCCCGTCGCCGCGCAGCAGGGTCCAGAGCGCGAGCGCGCCGAGGGGCGCCGCCGCGAGCACGCTCGAGGTCTTCGCGAGCAGGTGCAGCGCCACCGCGAGCAGGGCCAACGCGCCGTGCCGCGCGCCGTCGACCTCGATCGCCCGACGCAGGTGCGCGACGGCGAGCAGCAGCGTCGCGACGGCCCAGACGTCGGAGTATCCCGTGAGCGCCGTGCTCTGCACAGCGGGGGTGGCCAGGAGCAGCGCGCCCGCGAGCAGCGCGCGGCGCTCGCTGGCCCCGAAGGACCGCGCGAGATCCGCAGCCGCCACGCCGCAGGCGAGCAGGAGGGCGACGCCGACAGTGGCGACGGAGAGGTCTTCGCCCGTGAGGGCCAGGCCGAGGCCCCAGAAGACCTCGGCCCCGGCGGAAAAGAACTCGTAGTAGCCCGCGGCGTCGGGCCAGTCTTCGGGCGCGTCGTGCCCGACCTGCACCCAACGCGCCGCGCGGGCGAGGTGGTAGGTCATCGAGTCGGGCGCCAGCGCGGGCGAGACCGACGCGCGCAGCCAACGCCACGCGATCAGCGCGGCGAGCGGGAGCGCCGCGGCGAGGTCGCGCCACGCAGTTGCAGGCGCAGGACCAGCCGGCGACGGCGGCAGCGCGCGGGCCAGGAGAGACAGACCGACGAGGAGCGCCCCGACGCCCCACGCCGAGAACGCTCCGACGCCCAGCAGCACGTGCGCGCCGAGTGTGAGCGCGGCGGCGCCCAGGGTCACCGCGGCGGCGAGGCGCCCCCCATCGACGGGCACCCAGACGCAGGCCGCGCGCCATGCGGTGCGGGCGACGAGCCCGACCAGAACCGCAGCAAACAGCGCGCGGAGCAGCGCAACGACGAGGTCAGGGCGCATCGCCCGGACGATATCCCGAATCTCGCGACGGGCGTTCCACCCTTCACATCCCCCGCGGCGAGGGACTAGCCTCGACGGTCCCGACGCACCCCCACGGAGCCTCCGGCATGACCACCCCCGAGACCGTGCGCCTCACCGGGCGCATCCTGCAGCTTACCGAAGACAGCGCCCTGCTCGCCCGACAGCTCGGGGGCGAAGACCTCCCCTGGGACCCCGAACGGGCGCTCATCGACAACATCTCCACCGACGAGCTGACGCCGGGCTGGGTCTGCTACTACTACGACGAGACCCTCGCCGAGTATTGCCTCATCGGCCTGCGCGGCAACGTGATCCAGCGCAACGACATCAAGCGCGGGGGTTACGCGGTGATCGTCTCGGGGCGCTCCAAGGGCTGCGGGTCGAGCCGCGAGACGGCCCCGTACTCCGAGCTCAAGAGCGGCGTGCGGCTGGTCATCGCGAAGACCATCGAGAAGATCTACGGGCAGAACGCGCAGAACATCGGGCTGCTCACCAGCACCGACTTCGGGCTCATCCCGCGCATCGCGGCGGGTGAAGAGATCCCCCTCGACGAGTTCACCCGCGGCCTCGACCCGATCTCGGCCGACATCGTGCGCGCGGGCGGTCTCTTCGAGTACAGCAAGGCGCGGCTCCGGGGCGAGCGAACGCCGCCCACGATCACCACCCCCGCGCGGCCGATGACCCTCTGCGAGAAGATCATCGCCGCGCACGCGGTGGTCGACCTCGGCCACGACCGCGTCGGGGTCACCGCCGTGACCCCCGGCGACGCCCTCTTCGTGCGCGCCGACGTGCGCTTCTCGCACGAGTACGTCACCCCCATGGCCGACGCGATCTTTCGCGCGGCCCTCGGCGACGACGCGCGGGTCACCGACCCCGGGAGCGTCTACACCTTTCGCGACCACCTCACCTTCCTCGACGACGTGATGCCCGCGCAGCACGTGCAGATGGGCCTGCGCGACACCGCCCGGCGCCTCGCGGTGGTGCAGGAGGGCTTCTCGACGCGCCACGGGGTCACTCACTACGGCGAGGTGCAGAACGCCGTGGGCCGGGGCTCGCAGGCCATCTGCCACAACGCGGTCATCGAAGACATCGCCCTGCCCGGACAGGTGGTGGCGGGCACCGACTCGCACACCTGCATGGCCGGCGCCCTCGGGTGCTTCGCGTTCGGCGTGGGCAGCACCGACATGGCCAACGCGTGGTTCACCCGCGACGTGCGGGTGAAGGTCCCCGAGTCGGTGCGCGTGAACCTCCGCGGCGCCCTGCGCCCGGGGGTCTCGGCCAAGGACCTCATGCTCCTGCTGCTCTCCGACGCGTATTTCAAGGAGGGCAAGGGGATCGGCAAGGTGCTGGAGTTCGCGGGCGACGGCGTGCGCGCCATGGGCCTCGACGAGCGCGCGACCCTCACCAACATGTCGGTCGAGGCGGGGGGCTTCACCGGGATCATCGAGGCCGACGAGGTCATCGTCGAGTACCTCACGGCGAAGCGCGGCCTCGACGCCGACGCGGTGCGCGCGCGCATCGTGCGGGCCGACGAGGGCGCGGCCTACGCGCACACCTTCGACCTCGACCTCGACACGCTGGTGCCGATGGTCGCGACGCCGGGTGACCCCCGCAACGGGGTGCCCCTCGACACGCTGCCGACGGTGAAGATCGACATCGCCTACGGCGGGAGCTGCACCGGCGGCAAGAAGGCCGACATGGACATGTACGCCTCGGTGCTCGCAGCCGCGGTGGCCCGGGGTGAGCGCGTGGCCAATGGGGTGAAGCTCTACATCCAGTTCGGCTCGCAAGACATCCGCGAGTACGCCGAGGCCCGGGGCTACATCGACGTGTTCCACCGCGCGGGCGCGGAGCTC
>JBILLI010000413.1:0-6745 GCA_044376155.1 Polyangiales bacterium | reverse complement strand
CAGGCGCAGCGGGATCACGTAGAAGGTCACCGACGCGGGGCCGAGGGCCTGCGAGATGACGAACTCGTCGGTGTAGTTGATCAGCTTCTCGGAGAGGGTGAACAGGAACGACTGCGCGCTGAAGGTGAACAGCGTCTTGAGCCGCGTGCGGCGAAAGAGCGAGAGCGACACCTTCAGCCTCGGGAGCAGCCGCTGGGCGAAGACATACGCCATGGCCTGCTCGACCATGAACGAGACCATGGTGATGACCCCGACGACGACCACGCTGGGGCGCAGGGCGACGCCGATGACGGTGGCGACGGTGCGCGCGAGCAGCAGGGCGAAGTTGTAGCGGTTCATCACGTCGAACCGCTGCAGGCCCATGACCACGCCGCCGTAGACGCTGCCGGGGAACTGCACCAGCAGCGCGACGCCCATCATCACCACCATCGCGCGCGCCTCGTTGGCATGCTGCGCGGGGATGTGAAAGATCGCGGGCAGCGGTGCGGCGACGGCGAGGGCGAGCGCGAAGCAGAGCGCGCCGAACGCGAGGTAGACCCCGTAGATCGTGGAGACGGTCTCGTCGAGGCTCTGCTGGTCGTCGCGGGCGTGGTGCTCGGCGACGAACTTCACGATGGCCGCGCCGAGGCCGAAGTAGAGCACCCCGGAGTAGCCCACGAGGCCCGAGATCAGCGCGACGATGCCGTAACCCTCGTCGCCCAGCCGGTAGACGAGGAAGGGCGTGAGCATCAGCGAGATCACGAGCTGGCTCCCGAGGAGCGCCCACTGCGACGTGATGTTGCGAAGGAGCCGACCGAGGTCCATGCGGCGCGCGGAGCCTACACGCAGCGGGGGTGCGGCGCGATGCCCGTTCGGGCGGAGGCGGCGATCACTCGGTGCGGCGGTAGTTCGGCGCCTCTTCGGTGATGATCACGTCGTGCACGTGGCTCTCGCGCAGGCCCATCGCGGTGGACCGCACGAAGCGCGCGCGCGTCTGCATCTCGGCGACGCTGCGGCAGCCGCAGTAGCCCATCGAGGCGCGCAGCCCGCCCACGAGCTGATGCACGTTCGACGACACGCTCCCGCGGTAGGGCACGCGGCCCTCGATGCCCTCGGGCACGAGTTTCTCATCCGCCGCGCCGGACTGCCCGTAGCGGTCCTTGCTGCCCTTGCGCATCGCGCCGAGGGAGCCCATGCCGCGGTAGATCTTGTACGAGCGTCCCTGGTAGAGCACGAGGTCGCCGGGCGACTCGTCGGTGCCCGCGAAGAGCGACCCGATCATCACCACGTCGGCGCCCGCCGCGATGGCCTTGCCGATGTCGCCCGAGTGCTTCACGCCGCCGTCGGCGATGACCGTCACGCCGTGCCGCCGCGCCACCCGCGCGCAGTCTGACACCGCGGTAATCTGCGGCACGCCCACCCCCGCGACGACGCGGGTGGTGCAGATGGACCCCGGGCCGATGCCGACCTTCACCGCGTCGACGCCCGCCTCGATGAGCGCCTCGGTGGCCTCGGCGGTGGCGATGTTGCCCGCGATGAGCGGGAGCTCGGGGTGCGTCGCGCGCACGTAGCGCACGGCATCGATGACCCCGCGGGAGTGCCCGTGGGCGGTGTCGATGACGATGATATCGACGCCTGCCTCCACCAGCCGACGCACGCGCTCGTCGCGGTCGGCGCCGGGGCCGATGGCCGCGCCGACGCGGAGTCGCCCGCGGGCGTCTTTGGCGGCGCCGGGGAAGCGCTCGGCCTGGAGCAGGTCGCGGATGGTGATGAGCCCCACGAGCGCGCCGTCGTTGGGGTCGACCACAAGGAGCTTCTCGATGCGGTGGCGGTGGAGCAGCGCGCGGGCCTCCTCGGCGGTCACGGTGGGGCCGACGGTGACGAGGCGCGGCCCCGGGGTCATCACGCGCTCGACGGGCTGCTCGAGGTTCTTCTCGAAGCGGATGTCGCGCGACGTGAGGATCCCCACCGGGCGGCGGTCACGCACCACGGGGAGGCCGCCGACGTTGCGACGGCGCATGAGCTCGACGGCGTCGCGGAGCAGGGTGTGAGGCTCGACCGTGAGGGGGTCGACGACGATGCCCGACTCCGCGCGCTTGACCTTCACGACCTCGAGGGCCTGCTCCTCGGGGGTGAGGTTCTTGTGAATGATCCCGAGGCCGCCCTCGCGCGCCATGGCGACCGCGGTGCGGGCCTCGGTCACGGAGTCCATGGCGGCGGAGATCAAGGGGATGCCCAGCTCGATGCCTCGCGCGAGTCGCGTGCGGGTGTCGGCGTCTTTGGGCAGCACGTCGCTGTACGCGGGGACCAGCAGCACGTCGTCGAAGGTCAGCGCCTCGCGGAGGGGTTCGTCGAGCATGGAAACCAATCGCTCCAGAGCAGTGGGGTGGACACGGCGGTGACCAGCGCCGCGGCGCGTGATCGACCGCAGGAAACGCTAGCACGCGCTCGCCAACGGCGGACCTTTCGTGCATAGTCCCGGCCCATGGCACGTGTCGGCGTTTTCACCTCCTCGCTCTTTCTTCGTGCGGCGTTTGGCACGTTGCTCCTCGCGGGCTGCGGCGACGACGCGAACTCCTTCCCCGGCGACTACGACGCCGACATCACGACGGATGCGTCGACGACGGACACGGGCGGGCAGCTCGAGTTCGACATCGTCCAGATGGACACGGTGATCCCGACGATCGACACGCCCCCGGTGGGCGTCGACCGGGTGACCGCGGTGGATGGTCGGGTGCCGCAGCCCGATGTGAACCCCCCGCGGCCGGATGTGCCCGCGTCGGTGTGTCCGTCGTCGTGCGGCTCCAACACGGACTGCAACCCCTGTCGCAGCGCGGGTGAGACCGGCAACTACTGCTGCATCTCGGGCCTCTGCCTGTACATGACCGACATGTGCTCTTCGACCGTGCCCAGCGACGTTCCCCCGGGGGGCGGCGGCGACGGCGGCGGTGACGGCGGTCTGCCCGGCGGCGGTGGTGCTGACGGTGGCTTCGACGGCGGTGGCGGCGGCGGCGCCGACGCCAGCGGCGGCTTCGACACTGGCGGCGGGGGCTGATCGCCCGCCCCTTCCAGCACGCGGATTTGAGTGCGCGACCATTGCCTCCACGGGGAGGGGTCGCGCACTTTCCGTTTCGGGGGTGTTCGTTGCAACGACGTAGGGGCGCAGGGCACACCCCAACGGGTGGCGCGCGGCCGTCGCGAAACACGTCGTAGCTACGGTGGGCGGGGGATCAGGTGCGCCGGACCCTGGCGCCCGCGAAGGTCACGCCCAGGATCTTCTCGCGCTGAAGGCGTTCGCAGCAGGCCGTGAGGTCTTCGGTGGTCGTGACGCCGGCACGGGCCACGAGGAGGTAGCGATCGATGAGGCCATGCCAGGCCAGGGTCTCGGCGGTGCCGAAGACGGCCGCCGAGTCGACCACGATGTAGTGGAAGATGCTGCGCAGCTGGTGGATCAGCACCATCGCGGCCTCGGAGGAGAGCGCGGCGTGGGCGCTCGCCACCGCGGGACCCGCGGGGAGCAGGCGCAGGCTCGAACTGATCTGGATGACATCGATGGGCAGCGTGGGGTCGTTGGACCGGGCCGCGAGGACCGAGGTCAGGCCGAGGTCGCCACGGATCCCAAAGAGCGTGTGCTGCCGGGGGTTTCGCAGCGCGGCGTCGATGAGGAGCACGCGCACCCGGCCGCCCTCGGCGAGGGCGAGCGCGAGGTTCGCGGCGGTGACCGAGCGGCCGTCGCCCTCGCGGGGTGAGGCCACGACGAGCACCTGCAACCCGGGCTCCTGCTCGATGCGGTGGCGCAGGGTGCGAAACTGGGCCGCGGCAAAGCCGTCGGGGTGCGAGAGCATGACCAAGTCGGGGGAGAACGTGTCGATGTGCTCCGGGGGGTTCTCCCGCAGGGGAGGACCCTCGCCGACCATCATGTCGCCGCCCATGCCGCCGTACGGATCGCCGCCCGCGAGCACCATCTGGCTGCTGGGCGGCACGCTGTACCCCATGTCGGGCGGGAGGTAGCTCGCCTGCAGCGCGGCGCCGAAGGAGGGGTCGAGGATGCGGGTGCTCTCTTCGGGGATGTCGATGGCCTGCTGCACATACCCGCGGAGCTGGCCCGCGGTGAGGGTCATGGCCTCGGAGGAATCACCGCCGACGGGCTGCCAGCCGCCGGGGTTCGTCGGAAAGGCGCCGGGGTCGACGCCGCCGGACTCAAGGATGAGTTGCCTCGCGTTGGCGACGCGGGTGGCGGCGTCGTGGTCGATGAGCTCGTAGGCCGGCGCGGGCACCGGGGCGTGCTCGGAGAAGTAGTCCGCGAGCGGGGCGCCGGTGTGGGGGTCGTAGTTCGCCTGGGGGTGGGCGAAGGGCGCCATCACCGAGGGCGTACGACGGGGTCGATGAGAGGAGTCCGACATCAGGGATCTCGCGGGGAGGGGTGACACCGTACGCGCCCGGGGCGCTCGGCGTCAAACACACGGGCTCCGCGCGGCGCGCTATCGCCCACGCGCGGAGAGCATCACGAAGGGCGTGCGGACGATGATCTCGAGGTCCGTCAGGAGAAAGCTCCAGAAGCCCTCCAACCGTGCGGCGTAGGCGAGGTCGTAGAGGAGCTTCGTGCGCATGTCGTCGGCGATGGAGTCTTCGACCCCCTCGAGCTTGAAGGGGTTGACCAGGCTGTCTTTGAGGTGCGCGATGGCGCTGTCGGCCGGGATTCGCCCGAGGTAGTCCAGCGAGACCTGCGCGAGGCCGGTGATCCCCGGGCGCACCATGCGCGTTCGCTCCTCGAACATCGGGATCACCGCGGAGAGGGTCTTCACCAGCTCCGGGCGCTCGGGCCGCGGGCCGACGATGCTCATGTCGCCCACGAGCACGTTCCAGAACTGCGGCAGCTCGTCGAGGCGTGACTTGCGCAAGATCTTTCCGACCCGGGTGATCCGGTCGTCGTTGGCGCTGGCGAGCTGGGCCTTGCCCTTCTCGGCGTCGACCCGCATCGATCGGAACTTCCACATCTTGAACGTGGGGAGGTGATCGAGGTCGAGGTGCTCGGCGGAGGTTCGCCCCACCCGCACCTGCCCGTAGAGAATCGGGCCGGGGTTGTCGAGGTACACCGCGGCGGCGATGACGGGCATCAGCGGCGCGCACAGCGCAAGGCCCACGCCTGCGCCGAGCACGTCCATCACCCGCTTGCACACCTGCACCGTCCGGTCCATGCCGACCAAGGTCATACCAATCGCGGCGCCGGGGCGGCAAGGAACAAGTCGGTGCGTTGCCCGTGGCGGCGCGTGACGGTGCCGTTGTACGCTCGGGGCTGCGCGAGGCGGCGATGGTGATGCGGTTCACGGCCTGTGTGCCCGGACAGCTTGGTTTTCGCGACCTCGTCGGGAGGATGGTGGGGGAGGTGTGTCGCCGCGTGGAGCGCGACGCGCGCTGCAACGGGGTGGAGTGGCGGGTGATGAGCGCCTTCAACGAGGCGTTCAACAACATCGTCGAGCACGCCTACGCGGTCTCTCCGGGGGATGTCGAGGTGACCCTGATGGTGGAGAACGACCGGCTCGTGCTCCACCTCACCGACCGCGGGCAGGGGTTCAACTTCGACGACGCCGGCGCGCACGATCAGCCGCCCGAGTTCGACACGCTCTCGGAGGGAGGGATGGGCTTGTTCATCATCCGTCGCGCGATGTCTGAGGTTTTCTACGAGCGTCGGCAGGACCGCAACCTGCTGACGATGGTCCGGTCGTTGGACGGGTGCGGTGAGACTGAGGGTGGAAGTGGGGCTCGATGCTGAAGCATGAGATTTCGCGGCTGGGCGACGTGCTCGTCCTGCGCGTTCAGGAGGAGAACCTCGACGCCATCACGGTCTCCTCCGAGGGTCGCTCGCTCGTCGACCAGGTGGTCGACCAGCAGTTGAACAAGGTCGTGGTCGACATCTCCGGGGTGAAGACCATCGACAGCTCGGGCGTGGCGGTGATCGTCTCGCTCTTCAAGCGCCTGCGCGCCGTCGGCGGCGGCGTGCGGGTCGCGGGGCTCCATGGTCAGCCGAAGGAGATCTTTCATTTCCTTCGGCTGGACCAGGCGCTGCCCATCTTCGCCTCGGTCGACGATGCCGCGAAGAACTTCTGACCCGCGCGCTGGAGCGACCGGCTGAGCCGTGGCCCGAATCATCTCACTGAACCCAGAGAAGGGGCGGATCTACCGCCTGGACGCGACGGAGAACCTCATCGGTCGGCGCCTGGACTGTCACGTCTACGTGAACGACCAGCGCGTCTCCCGTCGGCACGCGCGCATCCGCCGCGAGCCCGACGGGCTGCACCTCGAGGACCTCGGGAGCAGCAACGGCACCTTCGTGAACCACCGCCGGATCCATGGGTCCGTGCGTCTGCGTGAGGGTGACGTGCTCGCCATCGGCGCGTGGACCTGGCAGGTGGACCTCTCCGACGAGTCGTCCCCCGCGGGCGAGGCGCCGATGCTCACGGAAGCGCCGGCGGACCTTACGGCGTCCTTCGCCGACCTCCGGGGCCTCGGCGTCGCGCTGGTGCAGCGCAAGGCCGCGACGCTCTACGAGGCCGAGCAGGAGATCGAGCGCATCACCCGCAAGCTCCAGGCGGTGCACCGCGTCGCCGAGGCGGTGTCGGCCACCCTCGATCCCTCGCAGATGATGGAGCGGGTCACCGAGCTGCTGCTGGAGGTGTTCAACCCCGCGTCGCGCGCGACCGTGCTCGGCCTCGACGCGAAGACCGGGGGCCTCCGCGCCCGGGCCTCGCGCTCGCGGCGCAAGGGC
>JBILLI010000411.1:0-6754 GCA_044376155.1 Polyangiales bacterium | reverse complement strand
TGCGACGCTCCCATCCCGCGCGTCTCAGCCCCCCTTCTCCTGCCGGATCACCGGCGGGAGAAGGGGTTGGGGATGAGGGCCACCACAGCGGCCTCGCAAGAGGTGGCGTGTGACACAACAGCAGAAGAGCCGCACCCTGCGCGTTCTTCCTCCGCGCCTCTCTAGACGCCCCGGAGGGCGTCGCCAGCCGGCGCGACGGTCTGCGCGCCACGCACCGGGCCGCGCGCTGCGCGGTGGCGTCAGCGGTGTAGTACACTGCAAGGCATGAGCAGCGCGGCGAAGGTGATCGATTGGAACGGGCACGACGTACCCGAAGCCCTGCGCGCGCTTCCGCCTGGCCGCTACGTGTTCGAACGCGTCGAGTCCGCCGCGGAGGCAGGACTCACCGATGAAGAGCAGGGAGGCTTGAGCGTCGGCATGGCGGAGATCGAACGCGGCGAAACCGTCCCATGGGAGACGATCCGAGACGAACATCGCGCGAGGGTCGCGGCGCAGCCGAGGGCTCGGTGACGGATGCCCGCAAGCCAGACCGCGTATCGTTCGCATGAGGGATCAGGGGGTCTCCACCTACGCCTCTCATGGGAGCAGCGCTCGCATCGAGGTTGCGGCTGCACCGGTCGCGGATGGCAACTGCTGTGCGAGGAAGCGCTCGCAGCATCGCGTGCGTGCGATGGTGCCATTGATGGTAGCGGCCCTCTTGGAGGGTGCTGACGCGGTCGCTCAGGGGCGTCCACTTCGCTGTTCCGACCTGCCCGAGGGTTACACAGAGGTGTTCGCCCAGGCGGAGGTCTGGCCCGAGATCGTTTGGCGCACGAACGGCGACGTGGAGTCTGAGCGGTGGATTGAGGACATCCGACGCCACAACGTGCAGTGGGCGGTGCGACGATGTTACCGCGCCCTGCTGGTGCGTTCGCCGCGCGTCACGGGCGAGCTGCGACTCACCGTGCGACTCGCCCCCGACGGCGCGATGCGTGTTGTGCGTGCATTGGGTCCCGCGCCGCTGGCGCCTGTGCGTGTGTATCTTGCAGCGCGCATCGCTCGTGCGCGCGGGCGACAGGACGTTGAGGAGCGACAGCTTCGAGTCTCCGTCTTCTTCCTTGGTATTCCTGAGGGAGACGTCTTGCATCCTCCGATCGGGCTTGAGCGCGTCGCGCGGTAGCGTGGCGGGGATCGCCGCGATCTGTCGCGCGTCGGCCGCGCGCTACGTGCGCAGCCGCGCGGGCGGGCGCGTGTTGAGGTACGCGCGCACCACCCCGGCCTGCGGCTCGGTGAGCGCGTAGAGCCGCGCGCCGAAGCCCGGGTCGGGCTCGTTCAGCGCCGCCTCACGCACCCGGTTCACCGCCCCCCCTGCGCTCCGGTCGGCCGCTGCCCTCGCGTTCTTCCACCGCGTCGCTCTCCCCGCGTCCCGGTCGGCCGCCGCCCTCGCGTTCTTCCACCGCGTCGCTCTCCCCGCGTCCCAGTCGGCCGCTACCCGCGCGCTCCTCCACCACGCCCCTCTCAGCGCCCCTCGCGGCCGCTGCCCTCGCGTTCCTCTACCGCGCTTCTCTCAACGCGCTCCGGTCGGCCGCTGCCCTCGCGTTCGTCTACCGCATCGCGCGCATCGCGGGCATCGCGCGCATCGCGGCGCACGGTGCGTTGGGCCCCCCCGCGGGGCACGCGCGCCGCTGAGGGCGGCGAGGCGTTCACGCGCCGGGGGGCCCTCGTCGACGCGTCGGTAGTGCATCGCGGCGGCGCCGTTGCGCAGCGGCGTCGCGGAGATCAGCTCGAGCCGTCGCGGCGCGGGGCGCCCGCCCGCGTGGAGGGTGGGGCCGTGGCCAGTGATGCAGGGTTGGACGAGGAGGCGGTACTCGTCGATGAGCCCGAGACCGTCGAGGGCGGTCGCGAGCCCGCCGTTGCCGAGGAGCACGCCGCCGGGCGTCGCGTTCTTGAGCCGCTGCACGCTCGCGCGCAGGTCGCCGACGAGGTGATGGCTTCGGGACCACGGGAAGATCGTTCGCGTCGACGACACCACGTACTTCGCCTTGGCCTCAAGCTTCACTGCCCAGGCGTGCACGGCGGGCGGTGCGGGCACGTCGCCGCGCGCGACCGCGGGCCAGTAGGCTTCCATCATCTCGTTGGTGACGTGGCCCCAGAGCATCGCGCCGGTGTCGTCGATGAGGCGTGTGAAGAAGGCGTGGATCTCGTCGTCGGCGATCCCCGCGCGGTGGTCCACGCAGCCGTCGAGGGTGACGTTGAGGCAGAAGGTCAGGCTTCCCATGGTGACGCGACTCTGCGTGGAGGAGGGGAGGAAGGTCCGCGCGTGCTCAGAGCATCGGGCGGGTCGCGGGGCATGATCGACTGCGACGCGCGGCCACCCTTCACGGCGACGGGGGTTCCGCGTCGGCGTCGAAGTTCCAGCGATGCGGGAGCTCGGCGTCACACAGCGCGCAGACGTACCAGTCGTCCTTCACGAGGTTTCTCTCGCCGCAGTGTGTGCAGCGTCGGAACACCATCACCGCGGTGAAGCCGTCGGGATGCGCGAGCCCCGTGCGATCGAGCGCTGCGCGAACCGCGGGCCAGCAGTCTTCGCGTGGGCAGTAGCCTGTGGAATTGTTGGTGATGTCGACGACACCGCCCCCGGCGTCGACGCGAAGCTCGCCGGCGGCGCGCACCGACTCCCCGCCCGCACACGCGACGTGCTCCGAGCGGCGAGGCGCGACGAGGAGGGTGCCGTCCAGGCTGACGACGTAGGTCGCCCAGCCCGCGTCCTCGCGACCGTGCGCGCGGAACCAGTCCACGGCGGCGCCGCGCGAGACGAAGGGAGTCCCCTTCGGCGCGTTCTGCGAGCGCACGCGGACCTCCGACGGACCCACGTACCCGAAGGTCGCGGAGTCCTCGTGGGGGGCTCGACCGTCGCGCGGGGTCGACGTCGCGATGGTGATCGGGTCCCGCGGATGCGACGGGATCGCTGGCCTGTCGGGCGCATCGTCGCGTCGCGTGCGAGGCACGCGCGGACGCTACCATCGCCGTGTTCGCGGACTCCATTTCGCCACCCACCGTCCCGATCGGCCGCTGCCCTCGCGTACTTCCACCGCGTCGCTCTCTGCGCGTCCCGGTCGGCCGCTGCCCTCGCGTTCTTCCACGGCGTCACGCCTCCCGCGGCCCAGTCGGCCGCGATCCGCGCGCCCCTCCATCACGTCGCTCTCCGTGCGCATTGCGACTGCGTTCTGCGCGTCGTTCCACCGCGCCCCTCGACCGCGGTCCTCACGGCCGCGCGAAGGAGCGGCGATTGGGCTATCGTGCGGGCATGGCTGGCGACGCGGCACGCCCCCTCGATCCGGAGTTTCCCAACCTCTCGCCGGACGTGGTGGCGGGCTACCGCAACGCCCCAGAAACCGTCGTGGCGGAGATCATCGACGGTGAGCTGTCGCTCATGCCGCGGCCGCGGCTGCGACACGCCCGTGGTGCGACGCGACTCGTCGGGAAGCTCGCGGGCTTCGACGACCCGGGCGAGGGTGGCCCGGGGGGATGGGTCCTTCTCATCGAGCCGGAGCTGCACCTCGGGCCGCGCCCTGACATCGTGGTGCCAGACCTCGCCGGGTGGCGGCGCGAGCGGTTGCCTGCGGACTTCATGGAAGGCGCCGCGGCGACCCTCGCGCCGGACTGGTGCTGCGAGGTGCTGTCCCCTTCGACCGAGGAGATCGACCGCGGACGCAAGCTGGACATCTACCGACGCGAAGGCGTCGCGCACGTGTGGCTGGTGTCGCCGACGCTGCGCAGCGTCGAGGTGCTGCGCCGCCACGACCTGGGCTGGCTGCTGGTGGCGACGTTCCGCGGCGATGCGGTCGTGCGCGCGGAGCCCTTCGACGCGCGGGAGCTCGACCTCGCCGGGCTCTGGGGTTTGTAGCGCCCGTCGCCCCTCGCGGCGGCAGACCTCGCGGATCGGCCCCGCGACGCTCTCCACATCCCGAGCGGCTGCGATCCGTGTGGTCTTCCGCCACCTCGATCTCCGCGCTGCCATCGCCTCCGGTGCGTGCCGGGTTCACTGCTCCATCTCGGCCCGCGCCGGGACGGCGCGCGATCCCCGCGAGAGGGCCGCGCGTGTCACAACCTCTTGGGCCACAGAGGCTTTGGCGACAACACGGGCCGCGCGGATCGCCACCACGTGGGCCGCGTCACGTGTCGGCAGGGCGGGCCGCACGGGCCGCGGCCGCGAGCACTTCAGACGGATGTTCCCCCTCTGGCGGGGGTTTTTCTGATCTGATTCTGCTTGCTACAAGCCGTTCGAGTGCGGTTCTGCTGTTGTCACTAGATCGGCGATATTTTGCTTGACGTGCGGCTCGGCTGGAGCTCTCGTCAGGGCGTGTTCATCAAGCGCACCCGCAGCGTTCAGGGCGACCGTCAGTACGGGGCCGTGCTGTTGGTGCAGGGGGAGCGGGTCCCGGCCAAGCGAGGGGTCGGTCGTCCCCGCGCTGACGCGCCCGCCCGGACCCGCGTTGTGCACCGCACGCTGGCCAACCTCTCCAAGCTCCCGGCGGACCTGGTCGCGCTGATCGAGCGCTACTGCCAGGCCGAGCGCGAGGGCACACGGTTCGAGCCGACCGAGGCGCCGGAGCCCGTCATCGGTCCGGCCTATGGCCCACTGGCGGCGATGCTCGCGGTCGCGCGCGAGTGCGGCATCGAGCGCGTCCTGGGCACCTCGCGCCAGGGGCGCCTCGCGCTCTTCCTGGTGCTCGCGCGCGTGTTGCACCGCGGGTCGCGACGATCGGCCGTGCGCTGGGCCGGCACTCAGGCGACCGCACCCGTCCTGGGGCTGGAGCGACTGGACGAGGACGACCTGTATGGCGCCCTGGACTGGCTGGCCGCCGAGCAGCCGCGCATCGAACGCGCGCTGGGGCCGAAGAAGCCCAAGGGGCTGGTGTTCCTCTACGACGTCACCTCGTCGTACCTGGAGGGGCAGCACAACGAACTCGCGGCGCCGGGCTACAACCGCGACGGCAAGCGCTTCAAGAAGCAGGTCGTCGTGGGGCTGCTGACGGATGCGCAGGGTGAGCCGTTGAGCGTTCACGTCTACGAGGGCAACCGTGCCGACCCGACGACCGTCGCCGACGTGGTGCAGACCCTGGCAGCGGCATTCGGAGGCGCCGCGGTGGTGCTCGTGGGCGATCGCGGGATGCTCAAGGGCCCCGAGCGTGAGCTGCTCTCGGCCAAGGGCTTTCGCTACGTCACGGCGCTCACGGACCCGGAGCTGCGGCGCCACCTGCGCGAGGGCACGCTGCGGCTGGAGGACTTCACCGATGCGGTCGCCGAGGTCGTCGCCGTGGACGGCGTCCGCTACGTCTACCGGCGCATCGCGGCGACGATGGCGCGCCACCGTGCGCGACGCGCTGACCAACTCGCCCGCGTGCAGGCTAAGGTCGACCTGCGCAGCGCCTACGTCGCGGCGCACCCGCGCGCCAAGGCGGACGTGTCGCTCCGACAGGCCGAACGGTGGCTGGTCACGTACAAGCTCGGGACCTTCGTGCGCGCGACGCTCGAGGACCGCCGCGTGGAGCTGGTGGTCGACGCCGCGCGGCAGGCTCAGGTGGAGGCGTTGGACGGCTGCTACGTGGTGCTGAGCGACGTGCCGACGGCCATCGCATCGGCGCAGACGCTCTGGGATCGGTACGGCGACCTGCAACGAGTCGAGCGCGACTTCCGCACGCTGAAGACGGGTCTTCTGGAGCTACGGCCGATCTTCCTGCGGAAGGCGGGTCGTACGCGCGGGCACGCGCTGGTGGCGATGCTGGCGCTCAAGCTGACGCGTGCGCTGGAACGCCGGGTGAAACCGCTTGGGATCACGGTGGCCGAGGCCCTCGACCGTCTCGACGGGGTCCGACTGGTCTCCCTCGGGGCCCCCACCCACGGGCTGTGGCGCCTGCCAACCCGCTGGGACGCTCCCCAGCGGGAACTGCTCGACGTACTGCCGACCCTGCCCGCCCCGTTGTTGTCTCTAGGAGGTCCCGCGCTGTAACTCAACATCGCCCGGGAGACACCGCGGGATTTGCGGGGACGTCTGCGCGCTCACGGGGGGAACATCCGTCTGACCAGCGACCGCCCCGAGGAGAGCGACGGCTGCGTGGCCTCGTGCACGGACTGGTACGGCAACATCCGTCCCATCTTCTGGCGCGACCGGGTCTTTGCGCTGATGGGATATGAGCTGCAGGAGGGAGACCTCGCCGCGGGGTCGGTGCGCACACGTCGACGGGTCGACCTCCTCACGCCGCCCGCGCCGTCGCGACCGACGGGGTGATCCCCGCGCGACGCGCGCTCAGCGACACCCCTTTCAAGGTGCCACTGGGACCCTCGCGAGAACTCCGGGGTTCGCCCTCGCGCGCGGTTCGCGGGATCCGCGGCTCACCCCGGGCAACCGTAGGGGGTCACTCGGCTCCGCCGAGTTGCAGGAATTCGGGTGCGCATCGCGAGGTACGTACCTTCAGAAACCACTGGGAGGCAGAGAGATTCGCGCACAGAGGCGTGTTGTGGGTGACGCTCGTGCTGCAACTCGGCGGAGCCGAGTGACCCCCTACAGTTGCCCGGGGTGAGCCGCGGATCCCGCGAACCGCGCGCGACGGCGAACCCCGGAGTTCTCGCGATGATCCCAAACCGCACGGAGATCCCGCGCACAATGCATGGCGCCGAACCCCGAGGTTCTCGCGAGCGCGAGGGCCTTCGCGACACCTTGAATGGGGTGGCGCTCAGCGACGCAGATAGACCAGGAGATTGAGCCCGACCG
>JBILLI010000410.1:0-6764 GCA_044376155.1 Polyangiales bacterium | reverse complement strand
GCGCGTGGTCGCCGCCGCGGGCGGGACCACCCACCCCTCCGACGCGCCGCGCAGGGTCGCGTCGCCCGAGGCCCGGAGGATGTTCGCCGCGCTCAACGACGGCGCCACCGTAGGGCGTGTGGGGAGCGCAGGCCCTTGCGGCGCAGGGGCTTGTGTCGTCGTCGGGGTCGGCGTCGGGGTCGCGGTGGGGCCCGTCGGGGCGACGGTCCCGGGCTCGGCGCGCTCGCGTCGGGGCAACGCCCGGGCCGCGGCGGCGGGCGGCGGTGGGGTGGTCTCGGGCGCGGGCGTCGGCGGGGGCGGCGGGGTCTCCGGCGCCGGAGGCTCCTCGACGGGAATCACGGTGAGGTCGACGGGCTCGAGGCGCGCGGTCACCATCGGGGCCGCCCCCCCGCGGGGCGCGGTGAACGCGGCGGCGGCGACCACGGCGAGGTGCAGCGCGCCCGAAGCGGTCACGATGCGGGCCCAGGGGCTGTCTCGTCGCGCGGCCATGCGGGCTTCGAACTACACCAACTCCGCGGGTGCGGAGGTGTTCCCGGCGAGGTCGAGGAGGGACGTGTCAGGGAGGTTGCGCTCCACGCGCAGCACGGCGTCGGTGCACCGCACGAGGCCCAGCGCACGGGTCGCGGGGTGCTCCGTCGAGGGCGCGAGCAGCGCGAGAAAGACCCCGTCGGCGGTGCCCTCGGGCGCCGGGGTGGCGCGGCCGCACCGGAGGTTTCGCGCCGCGTCGAGGGGCACCCGCAGCGAGGCCACCCGACCCTCCAACGCCTCCAGCGGGATCACCGCCGCCCGCACCGCGGCCCGTGCCTCGTCGTCGTCGCGGGCCGCGCGCAGGCGCTCCCCCGAGACGGACTCATCCACCGTGAAGCTCCCCGAGCGCGTGCGGCGCAGGGCCACGAGGTGCGCCACGGTGCCGAGGCGCGCCGCGAGGTCACGGGCCAGCGCGCGCACGTAGAAGCCCTTGGAGCAACGGAGGGAGATCCGCGCGTCGGTGCCTTCGTGCGCGAGCAGCGCGGCCTCGCAGAGCACCACCTCGCGCGCGGCCAGGGCCACGGCCTCGCCGCGGCGCGCGCGGGCGTGTGAGGCGACCCCGTCGACCTTCACCGCGCTCACCACGGGCGGCACCTGGGACATGGGGCCGACCATCGCCCCCAGCGCGTCGCGCAGGGCCTCGGTGGAGACCTCCGCGGGGCCCGAGGCCACCACCGCGCCGTCGGCGTCGAGGGAGTCGGTCTCTTCGCCGAAGCGCACCGTGGCCTCGTACGATTTCTCATCCGCGGTCACGAAGGCGGAGAGCCGCGTGCCGTCGCCGAGGAGCAGCACGAGCACCCCCGTGGCCGCGGGGTCGAGGGTGCCGGCATGGCCGACCTCGCGGGTGCGCAGCGCGCGGCGGGCCCAGGCCACCACGTCGTGGGAGGTGCACCCCGCGGGCTTGTCGACCACGAGAATTCCAGCGGGCGGAGCGGGGCGGGCTTCGCTCATCACTCGACAGACGCGAGCACGGCCGCGCGCTGCGGCCCCTGCGCGGTGAAGCGGTGCGGCGGAATGACCCGCGAGCCGCCGAGGTCCTGCACGTCGCCGTCGGTGTAGCCGAGGTGACGCAGGGCGTCGGTGAAGGCGTCGGCGGTGATGCGCACCGACCGCAGGAGGCGGCCATCGGCGCGGCGCACGGTGAGCGTGCCCACGCCCACCTGACGCCCGCCGAGGTCTTCGCCGGTGAGCCCGCGGAGCTCCCTCGGCGGCAGCTCGGCGACGGTCACGCCGAGATAATTCGTCAGGCGCCAGCGCCCCGTGTCGGTGACCTCGATGCGGGCGAAGGCGGTGAGGTAGGGCCACACGCAGACCGAGAGGGCGGCGGCGACGGCGGCGCTCCAGCCCAGGACCTCCCAGCGGAGGTAGGTCCCCTCGCCCGTGAGATCATCGCGGCGCAGCGAGCGCGCGGCGGTGACGCCCACGGCGCAGGCCAGGGCCAGCAGCCCGAGCGCGGCGGCGTGCCAGGAGAACTGAATCCAGTGGCCGAGGGGCAGCGCGCGCATGGCCGGAACCTAACGGTGTTCTGTCACCGCGGCAAACGGCAGCGGCGGGGAGCGCGCTTGGAGCGTTGCGCCCTGCAAGCGCCGTGACTATCTTCGCGCCTCCAACGCAGGGCCGCAGGGGTCCTCGTGGTGTGGCCACTCCCCGGGCGATGTGTTTCGCGGCGGGGAGGACATTGGTTCTTCACACCCACCATTCCCCTGCGCGTCATGCACTGAGGTGACGATGCCGGAGCGCAAGCGTGGGGCCCAGCCCCAGGACGAAAACGATCTCAAGTTCGGCGACGAGCTCCCCGTGCTGCCGATTCGCAACGCCGTGCTCTTCCCGGGCGCGGTGTCGCCCTTCGACGTGGGTCGCGAGAAGTCCGTGGCGCTGGTGGAGGACCTGGAGAACCTCTCGCAGCCGGTGATCGCGATCTTCGCCCAGAAGGATCCGAACATCGACGACCCGGGCGAGAACGACCTCTACCCCGTGGGCGCCGCGGCGCGCGTGCTGAAGAGCCTCAAGCACAGCACCGGGAACTACTCCCTGATCTTGCAGGGCATCTGCCGCATCCAGCTCGAGGGCGTGACGCAGTCGGGCCCGTATATGAAGGCCCGCATCCGTCGGCTCGACGAGCAGCCCGTGGCCGACGACGTCGAGGCCGAGGCCCTGGCGATGTCGCTGCGCGATGTGGCCAAGCAGGTCATTCAGCTCATGCCCGACCTCCCGCGGGAGGCGCAGTCGCTCATCGACTCCATTCAGGAGCCGGGCTCCCTCGCCGACCTCGTCGCCGCGAACCTCGACGCGCCGGTGGATGAGAAGTCGATGCTGATGTCCACCATCGACGTGAAGGACCGCATTCGTCTGGTGCTCAAGCTGCTCACCCGGCAGCTGGAGATCCTGAAGATGCGCGAGCGCATCAACTCCCAGATCAAGGAGGAGATGGGCAAGAACCAGCGCGAGTACGTGCTCCGCCAGCAGCTCAAGGCCATCAAGGAAGAGCTCGGCGAAGACGAGGGCGACCAGGGTGACCTCGACGGGCTCGAGGAGCGCATCGCGAAGGCGAACCTCCCCAACGAGGCCGAGCAGGTGGCGCGCAAGCAGCTCCGGCGGCTGCGATCCATGCAGGTGGGCAGCGCGGAGTACACCGTGGTGCGCACCTACCTCGACTGGATCCTCGACGTGCCCTGGACCCAGAGCACCATCGACAACCTCGAGATCGCCAAGGTGCGCCTCGTGCTCGACGAGGACCACTACGGGCTCGAGAAGGTCAAGAAGCGCATTCTTGAGTACCTCGCGGTGCGCAAGCTCAAGAGCGACAAGAAGGGACCCATCCTCTGCCTGCTCGGGCCCCCTGGTGTGGGCAAGACCTCCCTCGGGCGCAGCATCGCCAAGGCCCTCGGCCGCAAGTTCGTGCGCGTGTCCCTCGGCGGCGTGCACGACGAGGCGGCCATCCGCGGCCACCGGCGCACCTACGTGGGCGCGCTGCCCGGGCAGGTGATCCAGGGGATGAAGAAGGGCGGCACCATCAACCCGGTGTTCATGCTCGACGAGGTCGACAAGATCGGCCACGACTTCCGCGGCGACCCCGCGGCGGCGCTGCTCGAGGTGCTCGACCCCGAGCAGAACAACACCTTCTCGGACCACTACCTCGAGATCCCCTACGACCTCTCGCACACGATGTTCGTCGCCACGGCGAACCAGCCCGACCCGATCCCGCCGCCGCTGCGGGACCGCATGGAGATCCTGGAGATCCCGGGCTACACGCGCAACGAGAAGAAGGCCATCGCGCGCCAGCACCTGCTGCCCAAGCAGCTCGACGAACACGGCATCAAGGAGGCGCAGCTCGAGATCACCGACAGCGCCATCGAGGAGATCATCGAGCACTACACCCGCGAGGCCGGCGTGCGCAGCCTGGAGCGCCAGGTCGCGGCGGTGATCCGCGGCGTGGCGGTGAAGATCGCCGAGGGCGACGTCGGCCCCTACAAGGTCGACAACGTCGACGACCTGCGGCCGTACCTCGGCCCGCAGAAGTTCACCAGCGAGGTGGCCGAGCGCACCGAGGAGACGGGCGTGGCCACGGGCCTCGCGTGGACCCCCGTGGGCGGCGAGATCCTCTTCATCGAGGCCACGCGGATGCATGGCACCGGGAAGATGCAGCTCACGGGTCAGCTCGGCGACGTGATGAAGGAGTCGGCGCAGGCCGCCCTCTCCTACGTGCGCGCGCGCAGCAAGGCCCTGGGGCTGCCCGAGGACTTCCTCGAGAAGTCCGACATTCACATCCACATCCCCGCGGGCGCCATGCCCAAGGACGGGCCCAGCGCCGGCGTGACCATGTTCACCGCGCTGGTCTCGATGCTGAAGAACGTGCGCATCCGCCACGACGTGGCGATGACCGGCGAGATCACCCTCCGCGGCCGCGTGCTCCCCGTGGGCGGCATCAAGGAGAAGGTCCTCGCGGCGCACCGCGCGGGCATCAAGCGGATCATCCTGCCCGAGCGCAACAAGCCCGACCTCGAGGAGGTGCCGCAGGAGATCCGCGACACCCTGGAGTTCATCGCCGTCAGCAAGATGGACGACGTGCTCCTGCACGCCCTGGAGGCCCCCGTGGTCCAGGACGAGACCGTCCCCGCCGCCGTCCCCGCCGCGACCAACTGATCCCCGCCACGACCGGGAGGGCCCGCACCGCGCGGGTCTTCACCGACCGACGTGCCGGCACCTCTGGCGATGCCGACGTCTCCTGAGACGTCGGCGCGCCCGTCGAGGCCAGCGCAACGCCCTGCCGCTCAGTTCCCGTGTACGAAGTCTGCCCGCAGCGCCGCGTGGTCACTCCCGGCGTACCCGCCGTCGCCGTCGCGCAGCACCTCCACCCCGGCCTCGGTCCACCGCGCCGCGGTCGGCGCGTGGAGGATGTGATCGAGTGCGAAGGCCCCCGCGCGCCCCCGCCAGGTGATGTCCCCGTCGGGGCCGAGGCGCTCCGCGACGCGACGCAACCCGCTGCGCTGCAATGCGTTGAGCGCGTCGGAGCCCGGGTGGTCGTTGAGGTCCCCCGCCATCAACACCAGCGCGTCGGGGCGCTGCTGCGCCACCGAGGACACGATCTCGGCCGCCGCCGCCCCCTCCGCCGCGCGGCGCTCGGGCTCGTCGCGGACCTTCGAGCGAAAGTGCGCGCAGAAGACCACCACCTCGCGTCCGTGATGATCGAGCCGCACCTCCAGGAGCTCGCGGGCGAAGGTCGCGCGCCGACCATCGGGCAGCACCAACGGATGCGCCCGTCGATGCCGACGCACCTCGCGCAACGGATCTCGCGACAGCACCGCGACGTCGACCGAGCCGGGACCGCCGGTCTCGCCCAGCACCGCGGTGATGTACCTCCCGCCCAGCGCGCGCTGGAGCGCATCGAGCGCGGACTCCGTCTCGACCTCCTGCACACACACCGCGTCGGGCGCGGCGCGGGCGATGCCCAGCGCGAGCCGCTGCACCTGCGCGTCGAAGGCCTCGCCCGACGGCAGGGCCTCGTAGGCGCTCCCGCCGCAGGCGGAGGAGTCACAGCGAAGGTCGAACAGCCGGTGGGCGTTGAGCGTGAGCAACCGCACCCGCGCGGGGTCCGACGGGGCGGAGAGCAGGGTGAGCACCCGCGCGTCCACCGCGATCGCGTGCGCACATCCGAGGGCGACGAGGCACGCGAGCGGGAGGAGCGCGGCGCGCATGGGATCAGTTGGGGAAGCTCGCGACGAACGCGCGTCCGGGCGTGCCCGCGCCCGCCGTGGGCGTACAGCCCGCGGCCAGCGGCGGGTTGAAGGTGCCCTGCAGGGTGCAGCGCGCCATGGGGGCCGAGATGCGAATGCGCCCGAGCCCGCCCGTGCCGCCCGCGCCGCCCGTGGCGTAGAGGCTGGCGACGCCGCCCTCGCCGCCCGCCGCGGAGATCACCGCGCGGGGGCCCACCGTCAGCGCAGGCGCGCGCAGGAAGATCACGCCGCCGGAGCCGCCGCCGCCCGCCGCGCCCGGCTGCGGGTCACACCCGGCCATGCCGTTCGTGCCGATGTACGCGTCGCCGCCGATGCCGCCGTTGGCGAGCAGCCGACCGTTCACGGTGACGGTGGCCTGCCCCCAGATGCGCAGCGCGCCGCCGCCGCCGCCGCCGCCCGAGGTGCCGCCGAAGGCCGGGCGATTGAGGTAGTCGGCGCTGCCGCCGCCGCCGCCGCTGCCCGGCTGAAAGGTCGTGGCCACGGCGAGGTCTGCAGCCGCCGTGGCGCCGATGGCGCCGCCGCCGCCGCCGCCCACCCACGCCGCCGGCACGGGCGGGCGCACGCCCGGACACTGCGTCTGTCCGAGCGTACCGGGACGACCGTTGTAGGTCGCGTTGCCCGCGTTGCCCCCCTGCCCCGCCGCGGTGCCGCCGCCGCCCGTGACGCCGGTGCAGTCCTCCTGGCCCGCGTAGGGCGCGCCGAGGGCGCCGGGCCCGCCGCCCGCGTACCCGCCGCCGCCCGCGCCATACGCGCGGTAGCCCGTGAACACCCCCGCGCCGCCGCCGAAGTTCGCGACGGGGGAGGCGAAGATGAGCTGCGTCTGCATGTCCTCGATGCACGCGGTGTTCGAGCCCACGCGACAGGTGCCGGTGGAGCCCGCGCCGCCGCGTCCGTTGCCGCCCGACACACACGCCGGGGTCTGGCAGACCGCGTTGACGCAGGCCGTCTCGGCGTTCGGCACCTGCGGGCAGGCCCGCCCGCACGCGCCGCAGTTGGCCGTGT
>JBILLI010000409.1:0-6774 GCA_044376155.1 Polyangiales bacterium | reverse complement strand
TCCCGCGGCGCTCCCGCTGAAAGACGTGCGCGCCCTCGTCGATCAGGTCGCGCAGGCGATGGTCGCGGCGCACCGGGGCGTCGACGACCGCGCCATCGTGCACGGCGGCCCCGTCGCGGACTGCGTCTGGATCGACGCGCGCGGCGGGTCGAGGCTCATCGCCACACTCGATGACTTCTCCCTTGCGCTCCTTCGCGGGCCTTCGCGCCACTGTGCCGACGACGTGGCCGAACTCGGACGGATGCTCGCGGTGTGTCTGCTCGGAGACGGGTCGGTGACTGCACTGCGCCTCGACGAGGCCGGTCGTCGCGCGCGCCCCGACGTGCACCACAGCGTGTGGGATATCGTGCGCGCATGCATCGCCCCGGGAGAAGACGCCCCGGTCGAAAGCGCGACGCGTTTTCGCGACCTCTTGCGTCGCGCGCAATGGACACCGCAGGAGGTTGTCGTCGCGCCCCGACGGTCCGCTCCCGAGGTCTCGCTGCTCCCGAGTTTCGAGCGCGCCCCGCCCACGCCCGCGCCCGCGCCCACGCCCACGCCCACGCCCACGCCCGCTCTCGCGCCCGCGCCCGCGCCCGAGCCTACGGTGGTACCCGCGCAGGTGCCCGTTCCCGCGACCGCACCGCGCTCTCGCGCGCAGGTGGGGCGACGCATGGGCATCCTCTCGTCGGGTGGGCGAACCGCGGACACCGCGGCGAGACGCGTGCGCACCGCGACGGCATACGCTCACGCGCTACCTTCGACGCCGATGCCGGCCTGGGCCTTGGACACGCTCAAGCCACAGCGAAGCCCCTCGCGACCGCCAGCGTCCGTGCAGCGCAGTTCGGAGGTCGCTACGACGAGCGCGCCTCGTCATCGTACGGAGACCGCCGCGATCGACCTACGGCACTGGGAGTCGGCGCAGGTCGGCGCCGAGACACTGCGCACATCCCGCGCGCCGTCGACGCCTGCCGACGTCGCCGACGCCTTCTCCGACGAACTCGTCACGGAGCATCACGCCCCCGTGAACGCGTGGGTGCAGGAGACACACGCTGTCGAGGTCGCGTTCGCTGAACCGGGGCTGGCGCCGCCGCCGAACGTTCCCGTGGGCGCCGTGGTCGCCGCGTCGGCGGCGCCGCGCCGCAGGGGCTGGCCGTGGTGGATCGTCGCGGTGTTGCTGGTCCTCGGGATCGCTGTCGCTGTCGGCACGCGCTGAACCGCGGCCCGCGCCTCCGGCTCCGATCTCGGGTCAAGGCATGAGCGGGTCCAGCGCCGTCGCGCCGCGCGATTGTTCCCCCTTTCGAGGCCCATCGCCCATCCACGACGGTGAGCTTCATGACGCCTGTGCCCACCCGCCGGGGATCGTCGGCCAGCGCCTCGCGCCACACCGCCGCCGATGCCGCCTCGCCGTCGGCGGTGCCCTTCACCCACAACCATCGAGCGGTCGCCGCGTATGCCGAAGCGCTTTGAATCAAACGACAAATCCGTCACGCCCGCGGTCGACGCAGAGGGCGTCCGCACGTCACCCGTCATGCTGCGGCTCGAGCCCCCGCTGCTCGCCGCGCTCGACGCGTGGGTCGCGCGGCTCAACGAGACCTGCGCCGGACCGCCCTGGTCCCGCGGCGAATTGGTGCGTGCAGTCCTGGTGCGCGCCCTGGACGAGCGCGGTGCGACGGGCGAAGAGCCGTGATGGATCAGAACCTCGCGCGCACCGCTCGATGCGCGGCGTCTCGCGGTTGACGCGCCCGCGCACGCCTCCCCGCTCAGGCGACGAGGCGCTCGCAATCCAGTGCGACGGCGACGTCGCCGCTGCCGAGCATCCCGCAGCTCGACGCGCCCCGCATGGTGCTGAGCACGCCGCGCAGGGGCTTGAGCATGATCTGCTGGTTGCCAAGGAGCTCGTCCACCGGCAGGGCCACGCTGCCCCGTCGCGTCTGCACGATCACCGCCACGCGGCCGCTGAGCGGGGGAACGGGTTCGCCGGCCTCGCCCCAGTAGTCGCGCAGCCAGAGCACGGGCACGATCTCGTCGCGCACGCGGAGCATCGAGCGGCCGTCGACCGCGTTCTTGACCACCGCCGCGGGGGCGATGCGGCACACCTCGAAGACGCGCTCGATGGGGAGCGCGAAGAGGCGGCCGCTCTCGCGCACCACCATCGCGTCGACGAAGGCGAGGGTGAGCGGGAGGGTCATCGTGAGGCGCATGCCGCGGCCGGGCACGCTTTGGAGGGCGACGTGGCCGCGCATCGACTCGATGGTGGTCTTGACCACGTCCATGCCCACGCCGCGGCCGGAGAGGGCGTCGGCCTGCTCCTTGGTCGAGAAGCCCGGGAGGAAGATCAGCCGCGCGGCCTCGTCGGGCGTGGGCTCGGCACCGGGCGCGAGCAGGCCCCGGGCGCGGGCCTTCGCGACGAGGGCGTCGCGGTCGAGGCCGCGGCCGTCGTCGCGCACCTCGATGGTGACCTCGCCGCTCTGGTGGGTCGCGGAGATCACGATGCGGCCCGTCGGAGACTTGCCCGCGGCGGCGCGCTGCTCGGGGGTCTCCAGCCCGTGGTCCACGGCGTTGCGCAGCACGTGCACGAGGGGGTCGTGCAGGGCGTCGAGCATGACCTTGTCGACCTCGGTGTCTTCGCCCTCGACCTCGAACTCCACCCGCTTGCCGGTGCGCTGCGCGGCGTCGCGTACGACCCTTCGCATGCGCTGAAAGGTCCCCGCGACGGGCACGAGGCGCAGCGCGGCGACGTCGTTCTGCATCTCTTGAATGAGCAGCTCCAGGCGGTGCGCCGCGGCGCTGAAGCCCTCGACGTCGATGCCCTCCAGGGCGGGGTGTCGGGTGACGGCGGCGCAGGCGAGGCCGATCTCGCCCGCGAGGTCCATGAGCGAGGCGGCCTTGGCGGGGTCGACGCGGAGAAACTCCGCGCGCTCCGCGCGCTTCGCGGCGGCGGGGGCGTCGCTGCGCACCGGCGGGGTCGCGACGGTTTCGCTCGGCGCGGGCGATGGGGGGATCACGTCGAAGAACGACGCGTCGGCGGGGAGGTCGTCGAAGAAGCCCACGGCGGGCATCGCGGCCCGCGCGCGGGTGTTCCCTCCGCGCTCGGCGTACATCCGCTGCACCTGCGCGCGAATGTCGGCGAGGCGCTCGGGGGCCACGTCGCGGCGCTCGGCGCAGACGTCGCCGAGGGCGCCGCGCAGCCGGTCGAGCACCGCGAGGCAGAGGTTGATCATCTCGTCGTCGAGGGCCTGACCGCCGTCGCGCACGAGGCCGATGAGGTCCTCGCAGGCGTGGGTGAGGCCCTCGATGGAGGAGAGCGAGAGGAAGCCCGAGTTGCCCTTGAGGGTGTGCAGCCCGCGGTAGAGGCGGTTGATCTCCTCGGGGTTGGCGGGGTCACCCTCGAGCTCCAGGAGGCTCTCCTCGATGCCGCGAATGGCCTCGGCGGCGTCGGAGGCGAAGGACATCCAGAGCTCGTTGTCGTCGTGGCTCATCGCGGGGTTCCTCTGCGCGGGGAAGGGATCAGAAGCTGTCGAAGCCGCGCTCGTCGCGGTCGAGGGGGAGCAGCGCGCGGGGGTCGGCGCTCATCGAAGTGACGCGGGGCGGGGGCTGCGACGTGATCTGCAAGATGGCGCCGCCCTCGCCGTTCACGCTCTGCAGGGCGCCGCGGCGCAGGAGCATGGCGACCTGCTCGAGCACCTCGGGGGTGATGCCCGCGGGGAGGTTGTGCTTGGGCGCGATGGCGGCGAGCTGGTAGCGGTCCATCTGCTCCTTGAGCACGGCCATCTGTCGGCTGAGCTCCTCGGCGGCGGCGGCCACCTCGGTGCTCTGCTGGCTGCCGCTCTGCGCGCTGTCGTTGACCTTGCGCATCGACTCCGACACGGCCGCGAGGGCGGTGGACTGCTCATCGCTGGCGGCGCTGACCTCACTCGCGAGGGTCACCACCTTCTCGACGTTCACCACGATGGCCTGCAGCGACTCGCGGGTGGAGTCCGCGATGCGCACGCCCTGGGCGACCTTCGACACGGAGTCTTCGATGAGCTCGGCGGTCTCCTTGGCGGCGCGGGCGCTGCGCTCGGCGAGGCTCCGCACCTCCTGCGCGACCACGGCGAAGCCGCGGCCGTGACGGCCCGCCCGGGCGGCCTCGACGGCGGCGTTGAGGGCGAGGAGGTTGGTCTGGAACGCGATCTCGTCGATCACCTTGATGATCCGCGCGATCTGCTGCGCCGACGAGTTGATGTCGCCCATGGCGGCGCTCATCTCCTGCGTGCGCCCTTCGCCGCCGCGGGCCGCCACGGCGGTCTGCGACACGAGCTGGTTGGTCGACCCCGCGTTGGTGGCGTTGGCCTTCACCCCAGCGGCGACGCGCTCGAGCTCGACCACCGAGCGCTCGGCCTCCTGGTTGAGCTGCGCCGAGCCCGACGACATGAACTGGCTGGTGGAGCCGAGCTGCACCGAGGCCTGGCTCACCTGATCGATGGCGATCTTCACCGTGCGAATGGAGTCCGACAGCGAGTCGAGCAGGCGGTTCATGTTCTGCCCGATGGCGCGCATCGAGCCCTGGAACTGCTCGGCGTCGACGCGCTGCTTCAGGTCGCCCTTCACCGCGGCGGCGATGACCCGATCGATGGCGAGGGCGGTGAGCTTCTCGTCGTGGATGTCCTTGAGCGCGCCCGCGACGCGCTGGGGCACGCCCGCGCCGTCTCGCTTCGTGGCGCCGGTGGCGCGGAACCAGCGGTAGTCACCGCCCTTGAGCTGGAGCTGGTACTCGATGTCGTAGGGGGTTCGTCCGCTGCGGTCGTTGAGGTGCGCGGCGAAGGCGGTGAGCACGCGCTCCTTGTCGTTGGGGTGCAGGCGCGAGGCCCACGAGTCGAGGATGTTGGGAAAGTCCTTCTCGTCGGTGTACCCGAGCATCTGGCGGAACTGCTGCGACCACCAGAACTCGTTCTTCGGGTTGACCGGGTCGCCCGCGATCACGGTCATGTCCCAGAGCCCCACGCTCGACGCCTCATTGATCAACTCGAAGCGCGTGATCGAGTCGGCGAGCTCGGCGGCGCTGCGCTCGGCGGCGTTGTGCTCGGCGGTCACGTCGAGGGCCATGCAGAGCACGGTGGTCACCCGCCCCGCGCCGTCGCGCACGGGGGTGTACGAGCCCAGCAGCCACCGGGGAGAGCCGTCGCGCGCCACGCGCATGACCCGACCGGTGCTCACCGCGCCTTCGCGCAGCGAGCGCCACCAGCGGGCGTGGGCGTCGGTCTCGGACTCCACCGCGTCGACGAGGATGCGGTGGTGGCGCCCGAGCACCTCGTCGCGGGAGTAGCCCATGAGCTGAAGGAAGGACTCGTTGGCGTCGACGATGATCCCGTCGTCGGTGAGCTCCAGGGTGGCGAAGGCCGCGCGCGCGGCGGCGAGCTGGGCTTCGGGGGCGGGGCGCGGCGTGTCCTCGGCGTGCGTGGAGGGGTCCATGGCTCGTCTCTTTCCTTTGCGGTTCATGCGGAAGCGGTGTCGAACTGGGGTTGCGGGGCGTGCGCGCGCGGGGCGACGAGCGCGGCCACGTCGAGCACGAAGGTCACGCGGTCGCCGCGCTTGCCCATGCCGGTGATCACGGCGCTGGCGTCGCGCGCGCCGCGGGTGAGGGAGGCCGCCTCGATGTCGGCAGGGAGCAGCTCGGTGACCTCGTGCACGGCGTCGACCACGAGGCCCGTGGTGGTGTCGTCCTGCTCGATGACGATGACCACCGCGCGCTCGCCCCCGTCGCCCTGCGAGAGGCCGAAGCGCGTGCGCACGTCGAGCAGCGGCACGACCCGCCCCCGGAGGTTGATGACCCCGCGGATGTAGCGAGGCATGTCGGGAACCGGAAAGACCCGCTGAATGCGCACGATCTCCGTGACGTGGGAGACGTGCACCGCGTACTCCTCGCCCGCGACGTAGAAGATCAGAAACGTGTTCTGCTGGTTCTCCTCGTCGTCGCCGTCGAGCGCGTCGATGTCGTTCATAGCCATGCGCTGCCCTCTCCCCGCAGGCGCGCCGCGCGCCGCATCGGTGGTCCGAAGCAACGGCGCGCCCGTTGCGCCGCACCTCGTGACGAGCCGCAGGCCGCTGCATCGGCGATGCCAGCGCGGCGTTTTGCATCAAGACCCTTCGGCCGCGCGTGGCCGAAGGTGACGTCGTCCCAGGAGACCGGGGCGTCGTTGACGCGTGCGCGTCAGGGCGGCAACGCGTGTGCCGTCATCACGTCGCCGCGGCGTCTCGCCGAGTGCGTCTGCGCGCTTGCGAGGGAAGGCGGCGTGGGGGAGCTTCTCACGGCGCGATGGTCGCGCGTGAAGGGTGCATGTCATGAAGCCGACGAAGATCAAGCCGAGCAAGAAGACCGCACAGGGGCGGGGCGACGCCCTCGCCTCTCCGATGGAGTTCGCGCTGCGTCCCCTCGAGCCGATGCCCGCCTGCCGCTTCTGCGGCGAGGACTGCGGCGGCTTTCACTGACCTCGCCCGACCCTACCCCGCCGTCGCCGCGAACGCGGTGCACGTAAAGAACCCGCAATCGCCTGGCAGATCGAGCACGCAGTCGAGTGAGCGCCCGTCGCAGCGTCGGGCGTACTCGCGTCCGTCGTCGTCGTGCGCCGCGCCCGGGCGGTCGCGGCGAGCGGGCTACGCGCCCTTCGCGCGGGCCACCGCGGCGGCGGCGGCGTCGACGCGCGCGAGGATCTCCCGCGCGTGCGCGAGCAGCGCCTCGCCCGTGGGCAGCAGCGTGACGCCCTTCGCGGTGCGGGCGAAGAGGGCTGCGCCGAGCTCGTCTTCGAGCGCGCG
>JBILLI010001026.1:0-6787 GCA_044376155.1 Polyangiales bacterium | reverse complement strand
CCACCGGCGTGACGCCCAACCCCACCCCGGCGTGCTCCACCTGGAACAGCTACCGCTCCACGCTCAGCGCGAGCCTCAACTACCAGACCGTGCGCCTGAGCGCCCGGAGCACCGCCGCGCCGAACACGGCGAACACCATCGGTCGCGGGTGCACGGGCGCCGCGGCGAACCAGATCTGTCAGGCGCTCCGCACGGGCACGACCACCTCCGTGGCCTGCAACGGGCACACCTGGACCGTCGGGCAGTGCGGCACGAACAACTGGGAGGTCAACGCCGACGGGCTCTTCTGCAACTGCGGGTCGAGCTTCGCCGCCCGCCCCTGCCACGGAGACTCGAACTTCGGCGGCGTCGGCATCGGCGTCGGGAGCTGCGGCGCGCAGAGCCAGAACATCCAGGTCGATTGCCAGCCGACGCTCACCTACTCGCAGAGCTTCCGCATCGGCGAGGTCCCCAACGGGACCTGGCAGTGCTCGGAGTGGAACGGCTTCCGGTCGAGCATCAACTCGGGCTTCACCTACTCGTCCATCACCCTCGCAGGGTCGAGCAACCCCCGCGGGCGCACCTGCACGGGGTCGGCGGCGAACACCCTCTGCCAGGCGCTCCGCACCGGCGCCACCACCACGGTGAGCTGCGACGGCAACACCTGGACGGTGGGATCATGCGGCGGCGGCATCGAGGTCAACGCCGACGGACAGTTCTGCAGCTGCGGCTCGCAATGGGCCGCGCGCCCCTGCCACCCCGACCCCAACTTCGGCGGCGCCGGCACCGGCAGCTGCGGCGCGGCCAACCAGACCCTCACCGTCAACTGTCAGTGAGCCTCGCGCGTCGGGCGTAGGGACCCTCGGGGGAGGGCTCCCACACCGCGGCGGTCATCTGGGGTCTGTCCCGGGCGACCGACCCGCGAAGGCCCTCCTGCGTGCCCAACCCTCACAGGTGACAGAATGCGTTTGTCAGGTTGACAGAATGCGTACACGGACCGCCCGGTCTGTGTACAAAAATGACCGCCCGGCTTCCCTCGCGAGGCGACCCAACGCTCCTCCCAGGAGGGGGTCAGCCCGCGCGACACCCTGACGGAGGGCTCAGCGAGTGGCGCCGCTCCACTCCAGGGTGCGCTCCATGAGGGTGCGCTGGGTGGCGGGGCCCGTGACGGTGTAGCCCTCGTTCACGAAGGGGCGGTACCGGGCGAGGTTGAGCGCGGCGAGCTCGGCCATGCGCTCCGGGGTGGTGGGGGCGAGGCGGGCGTCCAGCGCCTGGAGGAAGGGCGACAGGACCTTCACCAGGGCGGGCACGAGCTCGGGCACGAGCTTCTTGAAGTCCACGAGGTCGTGTTGGGCGCCGCCCTCTGCCACCGCGGGGCTGCGCCACGAGATCGCGTACCGGGGCGTGGTGCAGAACCCCGACCCCGACTCCTTCGGGACCACGGTGAACTCCACGGGCACCTGCACCAGCATGGACTGGTCGGCCTCGTTCACCCGCCCCACCACGTGGGGGATGCTCACGCGAAAGCGGTTGCGCGCGACGCCGTCGTCGGGCGTCGGGTTCTGGTTGGGAAAGATTTCCCGCGCGGTGTCGACGTAGACCTTCGCGATGTCGGCCTTTCGGTCGTGTCCCAGCACCCGGTACAGGAACATCAACAGGTACAGGTCGATGTTCCCCGCGACGCAGCGCGACTGCCCCTTGGCGCGGGAGATCGTGCGGTACATCCGCTGCGTCGACTCCACGATCTGCAGCTTCTTCTGTGGCCACTGGAGCCCGTCGCTCTCCCAGCGGTCGGTGCGCAGCTCGTTGAAGGCCTGCTCCTCGAGGTAGCGCCCCGGATCGGTGATGCGCTCGATGCCGAACTTCTCGGGGTTCTTCCCCCAGGGCGAGTCGTTGATCAGGTAGTACGAAGACACCGAGTAGAAATCCACCATCGGCGCGGTGTGCTCGAGGAAGGCCATGATGCGGTCCTGCTTGGCGCGGGTCTCGTGGGGCATGCCCGCGATGAGCAGCACGTGGTTCCAGATCCCGAGGTCATGGCTGGCCTTGAGCAGGCGCTCGATGGTCGCCGTGGTGATCCCCTTGTTGATCATCTTCAGCATGGAGTCCTCGGGGGACTCCACGCCGAAGACCAGGCGCATCGCGCCCGAGCGCCGCATCTTCTCCAGCAGCTTCTCGTCGAGCGCGCGCATGTTGCAGCAGTCCGACCAGAGGATGTCGAGCTTCGCCGCGATCACCTGGTCGCAGAACATGTCCGCGTACCCGTAGACCGAGTTGATCTGCGTGTTCAGGAAGTGAAAGTGGCGACAGTCGTAGTGCTCCGCGAGAAAGCGCAGCCCCGCCACGGTCTGCTCCACCTCCTCGCCCTCGATCTTCGAGTAGGCATAGGAGCAGAACCCGCAGGGGGCGTTGCAACCCCGCACGAAGATGTGCGGGAGCACGACGATCTTCTCGTCCTCGAAGCGCGAGAAGCGCAGCATCATTTCCTTGTCGAAATGAAAGCGCCTCATGATCTGGAGGCCCGAGTAGCGGAACTGGTCCACCAGCTTCGGGTCGAAGTACGGCACCGCCGCGGGGATCGTGTCGTACGCGTGCGCGCCGGCCACCGCCGCGGGGAGGTCCGTGCGCTCGTAGGCCGTCGCGAGGGAGTCATCAGGCGCCGGCACGTGCCGCCGCCCCTCGACGTCATCCCGCCGCACCAGCGCGCCCGGGGCCACGACGTCGCCCGCGACCATCGCCGCGGCGCCCGACTTCGTGTGCACCGCGAGGCCCTTCTTCAACCCTGACAGACCCTGCAGGTCCGCGGGGAGGTAGAAGGTCCCCGACGGCGCGTCGGTGGCCACCTGGGGAGCGCCCTGCTCGTCGCGGTAGAGAATGCGCGAGCTGAACGTGCGGTTCCTCTCGGGCGCGCCCTCCCAGATGTTCCGGAACATCAGGATCGTGTCGGCGTTCACATGCCCGCAGAACGCGTAATCAATGGCCGGGCACTCGGTCATGATCTGCGCGTAGAGCTGACGGTGCGTGGAGTCGGGCGAGGCCTGCAGGCCGCCGATGATCACCGTGCACCCGGGGAAGCGCTCCTTGAGCACCTTCGCCATGCACTGCCCCACGGCGGCGAGGGCCATCACATTCACGATGCGGTCGAGCACCGCGGAGAGGGAGATCCCGAAGATCTCCATCTCCTCCACCCCGAGCGTCACGAACAGCCGCTCGGTCTGCGCCCGCAGCGCGTCGTCGGTGCCGTCGAGAAAGCCCCGCACCCGCGCGGCGTCGAAGTACGCGCGGAGGTCGAACGCGGTGGGGTCCTCGGCGATGGACTCGCACACCTGCGCGTCGAAGTCCCACTGCCGGATGTGGCGATGCCCCAGGCGGTACAGGTGCCCCATCAGCGTGGGCACCCCGAGCTTCACCATCTCGTAGTCGTGCTGCCAGTTGACCTCCAGCGCGCGAAAGGTCGGGCTGATGAAGCCGATGCTGTTGGGCGGCGGACGCGACGGTGACATGATCCCCTCTTCCTGCGGCGACGAAGCCCTGCCAGCAAGGGACTCGCGGCGCGCCGCGAGAAACCTGCGCGACGCGCTCCGACCCGGCTCGCCGGGATACCGCCGCTGCGCGCGCTCGAGCACCCGCAGCAGCGCCCCCTCCCCGTGCACCGGACGCAGCTCCGACTCCCCGTGCGCGGCCACATACCGATGGTCCAGCCGCGTGCACACCTGCGCGAAGGCGCAGCCGTCGCACGCCGTCGCCCCCGCGCGGCGGTAGTTCGAGACGCGGCCCTCCATCAGCACCGTGCCGTCGCGGTCGATGGAGAGCACCGACTCGTCCATGAGGTCCGACGCGAAGAGCAGCTCGTCGTCGAGCATGCACAACGGGAAGTGCGTCACCTGCACCCCCGCGCCCCGCGACCGCGCCAGGCGCACGGCCTCGCGCACCGCGGGCATCTGCTCGGTGTAGCGCCCCACCAGCGCCATGTCGGCCCCCTCGCCCCCCTCGAAGCAGTGCTTGAAGCGCAGCGAGCGAATGCCCTCGTCGAGCAGCATCTCCGCGATCTTCGGCAGCCGCAGCGCGTTGCGCGCGGTCACCACGGTGGTCGCGCCCAGCACCACGGGGTAGCGCTCCCCGAGCGCGCGCAGGTGCTCCATCCCCTTCTTGAAGGCGTCGAAGGCGCCCTCGCGGTCCATCATCGCGTCGTGCAGCGGCGCGTCGTCGCCGTGGATGGAGAAATCAATGTGCGTGAGCCCCGCGGCCAGCGCCTCCTCGGTCCACCGCGCGCTCTTGAACTTGATCCCGTTGGTGTTGATCGTGATCGACGCGAAGCCCAGCTCCCGCCCGCGGCGACAGAACTCCGCGAAGCGCGGGTGCACCGTGGGCTCGCCCCCCGTGAAGCCCAGCGTGGTGCAGCCCTGCGCCCGCGCGTCGGCGATGCGCGCGAAGATCGCCTCGTCCTCGGGGTTCAGCTCCGGGCGGTTGAGAATGTCGAGCACGCAGCAGAAGCGGCAGTGCGCGTTGCAGAAGGTCGTGAGGCTGATCAACGCCACCCGCGAGGCACGGGCGGCGGGGGCGTCCTCGATCACCGGGAGGCGCTTCATCGTTCTGGGCTCTCTGCGCGCGGGCGCGGCGGCCAGTGTAGTACACCCCGCAAACGCCGAGAACGCGCGGCCCATGCGATGCTCGCGGCGTGCTCCGCGCCCTCACGCTGCTCCTCGCGCTGCTGCTCCTCGCGACGACCGCCCACGCGCAGCCCGTCGGCTGCTCCCCCGAGCTCCTCCGTTGGGCCGCGCGCTGCGGCGAGGCCCAGCGCCTCACGGTGCGCGTCAGCGCGTGCCCCGGCGACGACCTCGCGGTGCTCTCGGCCCACGCGGGCGACGCGCCGGCGCTGCGCATCGAGCTCGCCCGACGACGCCAGGGGTTTCGCGCCGTCGGTGACCTCTCCCTCTCCCCCATCGGCGAGTTCCCCGACTGGCTCACGGCCCCCGCGACCCTGCGCGACACCTTCGAGCGCGTGGCCGCCTGCGCGCAGAACGCTCCCCCCGCGCGGATGCGCGGCGGCGCCCTGCCGTCGCTCCCGATCGCGGCGAACGTGCCCACCCCGCAGCGCGCGCCGTGGCTCCTGGCCCTGGCCCTGATCGTCGCGATCGCCTTCTCGCACAAGGAGCTGCGTCGCATCTCGCCCCGCGACGCGGCGCTGCTCGCGGGCGGCCTCGGGGTCACCCTGGCGCTGCGCGCGGCGCTGCACCCCACGACGTACTTCCACCAGAACGGACAGGGGCCCCTCTGGATCGAGCACCTCTTCACCAGCGGCCACCACCCCTACGGGCCGGGCTTCGCCGAGCTCTTCGCCGCCGTCGCCCACCGCCGCCCCGACGCGCCCGAGCGCGCGGTGTTCGCGGCGCAGTCGCTCCTCGCCGCGACGCAACCCGCGTGCGCGTGGCTCATCGCCCGCGCCCTCGGCGCGAGCCCGTGGACGGCCGGCGCCCTGTGCCTCACCACCCTCCTCGACCCCAGCCTCGGGCGCGGCGCGCGCAGCGAGTCGTACCTCGCCTCGGGGACCTCCCTCGCGCTGCTCGCCACGGTCGCGATGACCCGCGCGGGCGGGCGGTGGTGGCCCCACGTCGTCGCGGGCGCCCTCCTCGCGCAGGCGGTGCGGATCCACCCGGGACTGTGGGTGCCGATGGCCCTGACACCCCTCTGCGCGGGGCTGGTCCCGGGCACCCCTCGGGCGCGCGCGCTCGCCGTCGGCCGCGCGCTGCTGGTCGTCGGCGGGGTGGTGGCCCTGAGCTCCGCCGGCTCGGTGCTCGCCGTGCTGCGCAGCGACCTCGCGGCCCAATGGATGTTCGCGCAGGCCCGAGGAGGCAAGGCCCCGTGGGCGCCGATGGCCCTGGGCCTCGCCGCGGTGGCCGCCCTCGCGGCGAAGCCCCGCACCCGCGCCACCGCGCCCCCCGTGGCCCTCGCGGTCCTCGCGGTCCTCGCGTGGCACTACACCGACAACTACACCCGCTCGGGGAGCCCGCTCTGGATCACCACGGCCTACGCCCGGGTGTTCCTCCCGCTGGCGCTCTCGGCCATCGCCGCGCTGCTCGTCGCCCTGCCCACGGAGCCACCGCGCGACCGCACGCGCGCGCTGATCCTCGGCGCGCTCTTGATCGCGGCGACGAACCTCCCGCGCCGACCCCTCACGGCGCTCCCCACCGACGCGATCGAGCTGCAGCGCGCGTGGACCTGGCGCGCCCAGCTCCCCCGCGGCGCCCGGGTGTTCTTCGTCGCCCGCGCCGGGAACTACGTGCTCGGGCTCCCCATCCACGACGGCGGCGGGCGCGACCTCCGGGCCCTCTCCCTCGACATCACCGACGCCCCGCCCGACCTCCGCGCCTTCGGACCGGGCACCTGGTACTACCGCTCGTCCCTGTGCGCCGCACCCCCCGCGCAGGCCTGGTGCGACGCCCTGGAGCGCGCCCACCACCTCCAGCCCACGTTCACCGCAGAAATCCCCGCGGCGCCCAGCATGCGACACCTGACCTACACCACCCCGCGGGTGCGGGTGGGGCTGTACAGACTGACAGAGTGACAGAGGTACAGAGTCTGTAACTGACAGAGTTCAGCCCCGCGGGCGCATCGCGGGGGAGGCCACGTGTTTGGGCGCGTTGGGGCGCGCGAGGTGCCCCGCGAGGCCCTCCAGCACGGCGGCGGCGGTGCGCATGGCGTCCCGGCCGTCGGCCGTGGGGATGGGCGAGGAGCTCCCCGCCAACACGGCGTCGCGAAACGCCGCGAGCATGCCCTCGGCGTCGCTGCCGCGCTCGACCGACGTGGC
>JBILLI010000408.1:0-6813 GCA_044376155.1 Polyangiales bacterium | reverse complement strand
GAGCCCGGATCCGGCGGGGGATTCGGGGATGCCGATGCCCGCGGACTCACCCTCGCGGGCGTGGCTGAAGCTGGAGGAGGCGGCGCGGTTCTTCGATCTGACCTTCACCCGCTCAGACATCGCGGTGGAGCTCGGCTGCGCCCCGGGGGGCGTGGTGCTCGCGCTGCTGAATCGCGGCGTGTCGGTCATCGGGGTGGACCCGGCGAACATGGCCGACGCGGTGATGGTCCACGCGGTGGAGACGCGCGAGGACACACCGCGCGACAAGCCGTGGTTCTATCACTGTCGAAAGCCCGCGGCGCTCACCAGCAAGCGAGACCTCGGGCAGGGCGTGACCTGGTTCATGTCGGATATGAACCAGTCGCCCGAGGTGGTGCTGAAAGAGTGCGCGCGGTTCTGCGCGATGGCGCCCTCGATTCGTGGCGCGCTGATCACGTTGAAGCTGACCGACCTGATGCAGGTGGCGGAGAAGGGACAGTGGTTCGCGTCCCTCACCGCGATGGGGTTTCGCACCATCCGGCTGCAACAGCTCGCGGTGCATCACCGGGAGTTCGCGCTGCTGGCGATGAAGTGAGGGGCGGGCGCCGGGCGGGCGATCAGAACTGCGCGACCTCGGTGGACTCGTGCAGCGCGAGGGTGCTGGCCTTGCCGCCCGAGAGCACCTCGGCGACGGCGTCGAAGTACCCGGTGCCCACCTCACGCTGGTGGCGCGTGGCGGTGTAGCCGTTCTTCTCCGCCGCGAACTCGGCCTGCTGCACCTCGGAGTACGCGCTCATGCCGCGGGTCTTGTAGTCGTTGGCGAGCGAGAACATCGCGTAGTTCAGGGTGTGAAAGCCCGCCAGGGTCACGAACTGGAACTTGTATCCCATGGCCCCGAGCTCCTCCTGGAACTTCGCGATGGTCGCGTCGTCGAGGTGCTTCTTCCAGTTGAAGCTCGGCGAGCAGTTGTACGCGAGGAGCTTGCCCGGGAACTTCTTGTGCACGCCCTCGGCGAAGCGGCGCGCCTGGTCGAGGTCGGGGGTCGAGGTCTCGCACCAGATCACGTCGGCGTAGGGGGCGTAGGCGAGGGCGCGCGCGATGGCGCAGTCGACGCCGCCCTTGAGGTGATAGAAGCCCTCGGCCGTGCGGCCCGCGGCGCGGTCGATGAAGGCGTGGTCGCGCTCGTCGACGTCGCTGAGCAGGAGCTTCGCGCTGTCGGCGTCGGTGCGGGCGACGAGCACGGTGGGCACGTCCATCACGTCGGCGGCGAGGCGCGCGGCGACGAGCGTGCGAATGAACTGCGAGGTGGGCACCAGCACCTTGCCGCCCATGTGGCCGCACTTCTTCTCCGAGGCGAGCTGGTCCTCGAAGTGAACGCCCGAGGCGCCCGACTCGATCATCGCCTTCATGAGCTCGTAGGCGTTGAGGGGACCACCGAAGCCCGCCTCGGCGTCGGCCATGATGGGCGCGAACCAGTCGCGCTCGTGCTTGCCCTCGGCGTGGTCGATCTGGTCCGCGCGGGTGAGGGCCTGGTTCACCTTCTTCACCACGTTGGGCACGCTGTCGACGGGGTACAGCGACTGGTCGGGGTACATCTGGCCCGCGGTGTTCGCGTCGGCCGCGACCTGCCAGCCCGAGAGGTAGATCGCCTTGAGCCCCGCCCGCACCTGCTGCACGGCCTGGTTGCCGGTGAGCGCGCCGAGGGCGGCGACGAAGGGCTCGCTCCCGAGGAGGGACCAGAGCCGCCGCGACCCGCGCTGGGCGAGGGTGTGCTCCACGCGAACGCTGCCGCGCAGGCGGTTCACGTCGGCGATGGAGTAGGGGCGCGTCACGCCCTCGTAGCGGCCCCCGGGGGCGTCGGTCACGTAGGTGTCGGTGCGGGAGGTGCTCATCGTCGTTCGCTCCTGTGGATGAATCAGAAACCGTTGTGGCAGAGGGACATCAGAACGTTCAGCCCGTGGCGTCGTCGGCCAGCAGGGCGTACGCGGGGACCGTGAGGAACTCCTCGAAGCGCTCGGCGGTGCTGAGCCGCTCGAAGAGGGCGCGGGCTTCGGTGAAGCGCCCGGCGTCGAAGCGCTTCGGGGTGAGCTCCTCGCGCACGCGGGTGAGCTCCTCGTCGAGGAGGGTGTGCAGGCGCGCGGCGGTGAGGGTCTGTCCGTCGTCGAGGGTCACGCCGTAGCGGAGCCACTGCCAGACCTGTGCCCGCGAGATCTCCGCCGTCGCGGCGTCTTCCATGAGGTTGTAGATGGGCACGCAGCCGTTTCCGCGCAGCCACGCCTCGAGGTACTGCACGCCGACCCGCACGTTGTGCCGCAGGCCCGCTTCGGTGCGCGTCCCTTCGTGCACGCGCAGGAGGTCCTCGCGGGTGACGTTGACGTCGTCGCGGGTCACGTGGATCTGGTTCGCCGCGGGCATGTGCGCGTCGAAGACGTCGCGGGCGATGGCCACGAGCCCGGGGTGCGCGACCCAGGTGCCGTCGTGGCCGTCGGTGACCTCGCGGAGCTTGTCGGCGCGCACGCGGGCGAGGGCGCGGTCGTTGGCGTCGGGGTCGTCCTTGATGGGGATCTGCGCGGCCATTCCGCCCATCGCGTGCACCCCGCGGCGGTGGCAGGTCTTGATCAGCAGCTGCGAGTACGCGCGGAGGAAGGCCCGGTCCATGGTGACCTGCGCGCGGTCGGGGAGCAGCGCGGTGAGGTCCCCGGCGCGGCGCTTGATGAACGAGAAGATGTAGTCCCAGCGGCCGCAGTTGAGCCCGGCGCTGTGCGCGCGGAGCTCATACAGAATCTCGTCCATCTGAAAGGCCGCGGGCAGGGTCTCGATGAGCACCGTGGCCTTGATGGTCCCCACGGGGATGCCCAGCGCCTCCTGCGCGTGCACGAAGACGTCGTTCCAGAGGCGGGCCTCCAGGTGGTGCTCCATCTTCGGGAGGTAGAAGTACGGACCGGTCCCCCGCGCGAGCTGCTCCCGCGCGTTGTGGAAGAAGAACAGACCGAAATCCACGAGGCCCGCGGGGACGTCCCTCCCGTCGACGGTGAGGTGCCTCTCCCGCAGGTGCCAGCCGCGCGGGCGCACGAAGAGCACCGCGGTGCGCTCCTTCAGCGCGTACGACTTCCCCGTCTCGGGCGCGGTGTACGAGATGGTCCCGCGCACCGCGTCGGCGAGGTTCACCTGCCCGTTCATCACGTTGGCCCACGTCGGGGAGTTCGAGTCCTCGAAGTCGGCCATGAACACCTGCGCGCCGCTGTTCAGCGCGTTGATGATCATCTTGCGCTCCACCGGCCCGGTGATCTCCACCCGGCGGTCGAGCAGGTCTGCGGGCAGCGGCGCGACCTTCCAGTCGCCCGCGCGCACGTCGGCGGTCTCGGGCAGAAACCCGAAGCCCGTCCCGTCGGCGAAGCCTGGCTGACGCGCCGCCCGCGCCGCCAGGAGCTCGTCCACCCGCCCCGTGAACCGACGCACCAGACCCGCCACGAAGCCCAGCGCCTCGTCGGTCAACACCTCGGTCACCCGTCCGGGCGCCTCGCCCTCGATCGACACGCCCTTGCTCATCGCGCTCCTTGGAGGGTTGTGAAAATTGACCATCTCACGCTACAGATCAAGAACACGCGGGATGTGTGGGCGTTTTCGGTGTCACCGACCCTCACTGTCAACGTGGTCAATCTGTAAACCTGTCAACTCTGGGAGGGTCCATGGCGCGGTCGGAGCAGTCTCGGGAGGCGGTGGTGCTGGGGGCCAAGGTGCGGTCGTATCGCCGCGAGCAGGGGCTCTCGCAGCAGGCGCTGGCGACGCGGCTGGGGGTGTCGGCGAGTTACCTCAACCTCATCGAGAACAACCGTCGGCCGCTGCCCGCGAGCCTGCTGTTGAAGCTCGCGACGGAGCAGGGCTTTGACCTCCAGCGCTTCGGCGTCGACGCCTCGCGGCGCCTCGACGCGGACCTCATGGAGGTCTTCGCCGATCCCCTCTTCGAGTCGCACCCGCTGACCAACGGCGACGTGCGCGAGCTCATCGCGGCGACGCCCAACGCGGCCCACGCGGTGCTGGCCCTCTACCGCGCGTACAAGCGCGCGCAGGAGAGCGCCGAGAGCCTCGCGGAGAAGCTCCACGGCGACCCCGACGACGCCGCCCGGGTCGACCGCGCGCGCTCACCCTCCGAGGACGTGAACGACTTCGTGCAGACCCGGGGCAACCATTTCCCCGAGCTCGAAGAGCTCGCCGAGCGCATCTGGCGCGACGCGCGGATCTCCCCCGACGACCTCTACCGCGGCCTGCTCTCACACCTCGCGCGGGCCCACGGGGTGGAGGTGAAGGTGGTGCGCACGGTCGACGCGAAGGGCGACGGCACCCTGCGACGTCTCGACGCCGCGAGCCACACGCTCTTTCTCTCGGAGCTCCTCCCCACGCGCTCGCGCTCGTTTCAGCTCGCGCACCAGCTCGCGCTGCTCGAGGGCCGCGCGCTGCTCGACCGCATGACCACCGACCCGTCGCTCCCCACGCAAGAGGCCCGCACCCTCGCCCGCGTGGCCCTCGCGAACTACGCCGCGGGGGCGGTGATGATGCCCTACGAGCCCTTTCTGCAGGCGTGCAAAGACGAGCGCTACGACCTCGACGTGGTGGGCCGACGGTTTCGCGTGGGCTTCGAGCAGGTGGCCCACCGGCTCACCACGATGCAGCGGCCGGGCAACCCCGGCGTGCCCTTTCACATGCTCCGCATCGACATGGCCGGGAACATCTCCAAGCGCTTCTCGGGCAGCGGGATTCGCTTCGCGCGCTTCTCGGGCGCGTGCCCGAAGTGGAACGTCTTCGCGGCCTTTCTCACCCCGGGGATGATCCGCGTGCAGGTCTCGCGCATGCCCGACAACGGCGAGTTCTTCTGCATCGCGCGCACCATCCAGAAAGACAGCGGTGGGTATCACCAGCAGCCGCCCATCCAGGCCATCGGGCTCGGCTGCAAGCTGGAGCACGCCAAGGAGCTCACCTACGCCGCGGGGATCAACCTCGACGACCCCGCCATCGTCGTGCCCGTGGGCGTCACCTGCCGCACCTGTGAGCGCAGCGACTGTGCGCAGCGCGCGTTGCCCTCGGTGCGCCACCCCCTGCACATCGACGACAACGTGCGGCGGCTGTCGCTCTACATGGGCCCGGGGTGAGGGATGTCAGACAGGCTATGTCGCGAAGGCGGGCGCGTTCCGGGGGGTGTGCTAGTCGGGCACGCATGAAAATTCTTCGACTGGTTCTCCCCCTCGCCCTCGCGGCCGCCTGCACCCCGCGCGCGGGCGGTGGCGGCGGCTTCTTCATCGACCCCGACGCCTCCACCAGCGACGACGCGGCGAACACGGGCAACGACGCCATAAACCCCGGCAGCGATGTCGTGAGCGCCGGCAACGACGCGGGGAGCCCCGGTAACGATGTGTCCGAGGGCGCCGACGCGCCGGTCGCGACCGACACCGGGAGCGGAGCGTGCACGGGCGACGAGTCATGCGGCGCGGGGCGCTTCTGCGAGGGTGGCACCTGTCTGCCGCAGGTGTGCATGCCCTTCACCGCCACCTGCAGCGGGGCGAGCACCCTGTCGGTCTGTGACCCGCGCGGCGCCGGGCGCATGGAGGCCCCGTGCCCGGGCGGCGCGGCCTGCGTCGACGGGCGCTGCCAGTCGCCGCGGGTCTGTGAGCCCGGGGCCGTGTCGTGCGCGAGCCAGACCGGTCGACGCATCTGTACCCCCGACGGCACGGGCTACATGGTGGTCAACTGCGCCAGCGGGCAGCTCTGCACGGGCGGGCTCTGCATGGCGACACAGGTGTGCTCCCCCGGCGTCGCGACCTGCGCGCCCGACGGGCAGGTGCAGCGCTGCAACGAGAGCGGCTCGGGGTACACCACCATGGCGTGCGGCACCGCGCCCAACGCCACGATCGCGTGCATGAACGGGCAGTGCGTGGCGAACTGCGTGGCGAACTTCGCCAACTGCGACGGCGACAGGTCCAACGGCTGCGAGGCAGACCTCTCGACGAGCGTGACGAACTGCGGGGCGTGCGGCCGCGCCTGCACCACGGGCCAGGCCTGCACCGCGGGCGTGTGCGGCGCCGGGCCCACCGGGGGATACACCCGCAGCGCCCCGACGCTCGCGTGGATCGACGCCTGCACGCTCTCGGGGATGACCCGCGTGCTGCTGAGCGTGGACGACAGCGCGTACGCGACGACGCTGCCGTTCACCACCTTTCGCCTCTGGGGGCGCGCGGCGAGCACGATGACCGTCAGCAGCAATGGGGCCATCGCGATGAACAGCAGCACGCTGGGCATCGGCGGCGACCTCCCCGCGACGGCCACCACCGCCGTCGTGGCCCCGTGGTGGATGGACCAGCGCACGTCGACCAGCGGCGTGTGCATCGGCGTGAGCGGCGTGGCGCCCTCGCGCTCGTACATCGTGCAGTGGACCGCGGCGACGAACTACGGCGACAGCCGCGGCCCGCTGACCTACCAGGTGCGCTTCAACGAGGGCACCAACACCATCGACTTCGTCTACAACGCGATGGTCACCCCCCCGTCGAACTACTACCCCGCCGTGGGCATCGCGAACTGGGACGGCAGCATGGGCGCTGTTGTCTGCTCGGGCATCACCGCGATGACCACCTGCAGCACGGTGACCGCAGGCACGCGCATTCGCTTCACGCCCAACTGACCCCTGCGGGTCTCCGCCTCGGGATCGAATTCACGACGAATTCCCGACACGTGGCCGTCTTGCCCGCCCCTTCCCCCCGAGGCGGTTCACCTCGGGACACATCTCTGAAATGCGCTTGTTCTTGTGGTGAATTCGCGATTCGTGGCCCCCTTCCCCGGCCCTTC
>JBILLI010000407.1:0-6818 GCA_044376155.1 Polyangiales bacterium | reverse complement strand
GCGACCCCGAGCTCGGGCTCACCCGCGCCGAGGTGGTCATCGCCCTCGCGAGCATCGCGCACCAGTGCCTCGTGCGCGAGAACCCCTACGCGTTCAGCCGCGCGCGGGTGCTCGAGCTCGCCACCCAGGGGCTCGCGCTCTCGGGCGACATCGCCGCCCTGCTGATGAAGCGCTTCGACCCCGAGGCCCCGCTCCTCGGCGCGTCGTTCATGTCACGCGCCGAGGCGCTGCGCGGGCGCATCCACCACGGCGCCGACGGCGACGACGCGCGCAAGGTGCTCTCCACCATGCTCGTCGCGGTGGAGCGCGCGCTGCGCTGCAACGTGCACTTCCCCAGGCGCTACGGCCTCGCGCTGCGCCTCGACCCCGCGCTGGTGTCGCGCCCCGACCTGCCCGAGGTGCCCTTCGGGCTCTACTTCGTGCACGGCCTCGGCTTCGACGCGTTTCACCTGCGCTTTCGCGACATCGCCCGCGGCGGCGTGCGCGTGGTGCGCCCCTCGGGTGCCGTACAGCTCGCGGCCGAGCGCGACCGCCTGTACGACGAGGTCTACGGCCTCGCCCACGCGCAGCAGCTCAAGAACAAAGACATCCCCGAGGGCGGCGCCAAGGCCGTGATCGTCGCCGCGCCCGAGATCACCGCGGAGCGCGCGTTCAAGGGCTTCGTCGACGGCATCCTCGACGTGATGATCCCCTCCGAGGCGCTGGCGAAGGTCGACCTCCTGGGGCGCCGCGAGACGCTGTACCTCGGCCCCGACGAGAACATCACCCCGGCCCTCATCGAGTGGTGCGTGGCCCGCGCCGCGCGCCGCGGTCACCCCCTCGCCGCGGCGTTCATGAGCTCCAAGCCCGGCGCCGGGATCAACCACAAGGAGTACGGGGTCACGTCCGAGGGCGTGACGGTGTTCCTCGACGTCGCGCTGCGCGCGATGGGGGTCGATCCCCGCTCGCAGGACTTCACGGTGAAGCTCACCGGCGGCCCCGACGGCGACGTCGCGGGCAACGAGATCAAGATCCTGCACCGGGAGTACGGCGAGCACGCGCGCGTCGTGGGCATCGCCGACGGCTCGGGCGCGCTCGAAGACCCCGACGGCCTCGACCACGCGGAGCTCCTCCGCCTCGTCGAGCGCTCCGAGCCCGCGGCGCGCTTCGACCCCGCCCGGCTCGGCCCGCGCGGGAGGGTGATCCCGGTGGAGGCCCCCGAGGGCGTGCGCGCGCGCAACACCCTGCACAACCGCGTCGTGGCCGACGTGTTCATCCCCGCAGGGGGGCGGCCGCAGACGATGCACATCGGCAACTGGCGGGAGTTCCTGCTCGCCGACGGCACGCCCTCGTCGCGGGTCATCGTCGAGGGCGCGAACCTCTTCATCACCCCTGATGCGCGCCAGGCCCTTGGCGCGCAAGGGGTTGTGATCCTCAAGGACAGCTCCGCGAACAAGTGCGGGGTGATCTGCTCGAGCTTCGAGATCACCGCGTCGCACCTGCTCACCGAGCAGGAGTTCCTCGCGAACAAGCCCCGCTTCGTCGCCGAGGTGCTCGATCGACTGCGCGCCCTCGCGCGCGCCGAGGCCGAGCTTCTCTTCCGCGAGCGCGCCAAGGACCCCGCCGCGCAGCTCCCCTCGCTCTCGGTGCAGCTCTCGCGCGCGATGATGCGCGTGCAAGACGCCATCGACGCCATCATCGACGACCTGCCCGCCGCGGACCGCGCGCTGGTCGACGACCTCGTGCTCGCCCACCTGCCCCCGGTGCTCCGCGAGCTCGCGGCCGACCGCGTGGCCTCGCGCCTCCCTCCTGCCTACGTGCGGTCCATCGCGTCGTCCTCGCTGGCCGCACGCATGGTCTACCGCGAGGGCCTGGGTTGGGTCTCGTCGCTGCCCGACGCCACCCTCGGCCGCGCGGCGTTCCGCTATCTCCGCGGCGAGCGCGAGGCCGCGACGCTCGCGAAGGGGATCCTCCAGAACGACAACGTCGACCGCGCGCGCGCCGCCGAGCTCATCGCCCGCGCGGGCGCCCGCGACGCCGTCGAGTCCGCGCGCTGACCCGCGCGGTCATGACGAGACCTCCTCCAAGCCTCCCCGCTGACACCGCATGGCGTGACGCGCTGCGAGCCGCGGCGCAGCAGCCACCCCCATCACCGCGGGTCGCGTTGCACCTCGCGCCCGGCGGCCCGCACATCGGCTCGGTGGAGGCTGCCCGACTCCCCTCCATGCGCGCCGCCGCGCTGCCGCTCACCCACGACACCCCCGACGGCGTGGCGCTCTCGGGCACCGCCGACCGCGCGCTCGCGGCCCTCGCCCGCTGGCTGCGCGAAGGGTCCACGCGCTGGCGCGACGAGCTCCTCGACGTGCGCGATCCCGAGGGCGCGCCCGTCGCGGTGGTGGAGCGCGACGCGGCGCGGCCCCTGGGGATCACCACCACCGCGGTGCACCTCATCGGCCACACCCCCGACGGCCGCGTGTGGCTCCAGCAGCGCGCGGCCGACAAGGCGACGGACCCGAACCGCTGGGACACGCTGGTGGGCGGCCTCGTGAGCGCGGGCGAGCCGCTCGCCACCTCCCTCGCGCGAGAGACCTGGGAGGAGGCGGGCCTGTCGCTCAACGTGCTGTCCGGGCTGCGGCACCTCGGGCGCGTATCTCTTCATCGCCCGGTGCCCGAGGGGCTTCAGGTGCAGCACATCGAGGTCTTCGACGCGGTGCTCGGCGAAGCGCAGGCGCCCGAGAACCGCGACGGGGAGGTGCAGGCCTTCGCGTGTGTGACGCGCGAGGCGCTCGCCGCACGACTCCTCGCGGGCGACTTCACCCTCGAGGCGGCCCTCGCCTTCGATCATTGGCTGCACACGCCTCCCCCCGAGCGCAGCACGTGAACGTGCCTCGCGACGACGGCGATGACCGCGTCGGCGCTCCAGCCGGGAGGGGGTGATACCGTTCTCCCGTTGATGCGTCTCTGCGCGGCCCTCACCCTCTCCGTCGCGGCCCTGCTCGCCCCGGCATCTCTGCGCGCGCAGAGCGTCGCGCTGCGGGGGTGGTCCCTCGACCGCCACGAGCCCTCGCCCGCGGGAGACGTGTTCTTCACGGCGGAGCACCCCTGGTACTCGTCCACCCGCGTCGTCGCCGCGGGCGCGGTGCTCACCCACGCCCTCACCCCCCTCGCCCTCACCCGCGACTACGCCGACGGGACCACCCGACGCGACGCCATCGTCGCGGGCATGCTCGTGGCCCACACCCTCGTGGCCGCCTCGGCCTTCGACCGCGTGGCCCTGCACCTCGACCTTCCGCTGAGCCTCCATCAATCGGGCGTGGCCGACCCCACCCAGTCCTCGCGCCTCGCCCCGGCCGATGGGGCGAACGTCGGCGACCTCCGCGTGGGCACCCGCGTGCGGCTCTTCGGGCATGCCGACCGCGACCGCTTCTCCCTGCACCTCGGGGTCGGGGTTGCGCTCCCCACCGGGGGCCGTGACGTCAACACCGGCGACGGCACCACGCGCGTCGAGCCGCGGGTGATCGCCGCCGGGCGCGTGGACGCGGTGCGCTGGTCGGCGTCCCTCGCGTGGATGTCGCGGCCCAACATCGACGGTGGCGGCGTGGTGGTGGGTGACGAGCTGCGCGCGAACCTCGGCGTGGGCCTCGCCCTCACCGACGAGCGGCTGCACGTGGGCCTGGAGACGGCGCTGTTCACCACCGTGCGCGAGCTCCCGCGCACCCTCGGCGAGGGCAACGCGGCGTTCACCCGCGGGGCCTGGGGCATGGAGCTGCTCCTCGGCGCGCGGTACACCTTCGTGCGCGCGCTGGCCGTGGGCGCGGCCGCGGGGGTGGGCATCGAGCAGGCCGCGGGCACCCCCACCGCGCGGATGATTGTCTCCGTGCAGTACGCGCCGTTGAGCCCGCGGCGGGAGCTGCGGTAGTCTCGGGCGATGGCCACGCGCAAGAGCAACGAGCGATCCCTCGGGTTCCTCCCGATGCTCATCATGGCCCTGGCCTACATCCTCCTCACGAAGTTCCAGATGGACATCGGGCCCATCACCTCGGCCCCGGGGATGTTCAACCTCACGGCGTCACCGCCGAACTGGGGCTGCCTCATCCCGCGCGCGAATCCCTGACACGCTTCCCTCGGTCGCGGGCTTGTCACATAGTCCGCCGCCATGTCGCACGTGCACGAGTTGCTGCACCTCATCGCGCGCTGGGTCCACCTCATCGCGGGGATCATGTGGATCGGCAACTCGATGCTCTTCAACTGGCTCGACCGCAACCTCGAGCGCCGAGAGGGCGCGGGCGAGGGGCACATCGGCGACATCTGGATGGTCCACTCGGGGGGCTTCTACCAGGTCGAGAAGAAGCACCTCGCGCCCTCGGAGATGCCCGCCACGCTGCACTGGTTCAAGTGGCAGAACGGGGTCACCTGGATCTCGGGCATCGCCCTGCTCATCCTGGTCTTCTACATGGGCGACGCCGCCCTGCTCACCGACCCGAGCGTGTCGAACCTCCAGGGCGCCAGCGCGATCGGCGTGGGCGTGGGCTGCCTCGTGGCCGCCTGGGTGGGCTATGATCTCATCTGGCGCTCGCCCCTGCGCAAGCGCCCCACCGCGGGGTTCATCGCATCCCTCGGGGTGATCCTCGCGCTCTCGGCGGTGCTCTTCGCCACGCTCTCGGGCCGCGCGGCGTACATCCACGTCGGGGTCATGCTCGGCACGATCATGACCGGCAACGTGTGGATGGTGATCATCCCCTCGCAGCGCGAGCTGGTGAACGCCACGAAGGAGGGCCGCGCGCAGAACCCCGCGTTCGGCCTGCAGGCCAAGGAGCGCTCGGTCCACAACAACTACTTCACGTTCCCGCTGCTGTTCATCATGCTCAGCGGGCACTTCCCGCAGACCTACGACCACAAGCTCAACTGGCTGGTGCTGCTGGTGCTCGCGGTGGGCAGCGCGGTGATCCGCCACGCGATGAACATCCGGTTCACGTACCGGGCGTGGAAGGTCCCCGCCACCGTCGCGCTCTTCGTGACCTGCGCCGCGACGCTGTTCTTCTTCGCGCACCCCAACGGCCTCCCGCGGGCGCGGCGGCCCATCTTGTCGCCGCCCACGGCGTGGGTCGACGTCGCGCCGATCTTCCAGGCGCGCTGCGAGCCCTGCCACGCCACGCTGCCCACCAACACCGCGTTCCCCACCGCGCCCAACGGCGTCGTTCTGGAGAACGAGCACCTCGCGCGGCGGTGGAAGGACAAGATCCTTCAGCGCGTGGTGATCCTGCGCAACATGCCGCTCGCGAACATGACCCACATCACCGACGCCGAGCGCGACCGCATCGGCGCGTGGATCGACCAGGGATGCCGATGAACGAGCAGGTCTTTCGCAGCGCGCGGGTCTACACCCCCGAGGGCCCGCGCCCCGCCACGGTGCACGTGCGCGACGGGCGGATCATTCGGGTCTCGGCGCACGACGACCTCGCGCCCGGCGCGCCGTGCGTGGAGCTCGGCGAGCGCGCGCTGATCCCCGGCGTGGTCGACACCCACGTGCACATCAACGAGCCGGGACGCACCGCGTGGGAGGGCTTCGAGAGCGCCACCCGCGCCGCCGCCGCAGGCGGGACCACCACGCTCGTCGACATGCCGCTGAACTCCATTCCCCCTGCCACGAGCGAGGCGGGTCTGGAGCAGAAGGCCGCGGTGATGGAGGGCCGCTGCCACGTCGACGTGGGCCTCTGGGGCGGCGCCGTGCCCGAGAACACCCGCGTGGGTGAGCGCGCGCTGACGAAGATCTTTCGCCGCGGCGCGCTGGGCTTCAAGTGTTTCCTCGTGCCCTCGGGGGTCGACGAGTTCCCCTACCTCCGCGAAGACGATGTGCGCGCGGCGCTGGTGCAGCTGCACGGCACCGACGCGGTGTTCATGGTCCACGCGGAGCTCCCCGGGCCCATCGATGATGCGGCGCGGAGCATGGCCGCCGAGGTGCCGCCGCCCGATCCGCGGGTGTACCGCAACTATGTGCGCTCGCGCCCCCGCGCGGCCGAAGACGAGGCCATCGAGCTGCTCTACCGGCTCTGCAAGGAGATCCGCACGCCCGTCCACGTCGTGCACCTCTCCTCGAGCGGCGCACTGGGCACCCTCGCCCGCGCGCGCGACGAGGGCATTCCCCTCACCGCCGAGACCGCGCCGCACTACCTGCACTTCACCGCCGAGGACGTGCCCGACGGCGCCACCTGGTACAAATGCGCGCCGCCCATTCGCGAGCGCGACAACCAGGAGCGCCTCTGGGCCGCGCTGCAAGACGGGCTCATCACCATGGTGGTGAGCGACCACTCGCCCTGCACGCCCGACCTGAAGCGCACCGACACGGGCGACTTCGCAGCCGCGTGGGGCGGCATCGCGGGCCTGCAGTTCTCGTTCTCCGCGGTGTGGACCGAGGCCCACGCCCGCGGCATCCCCCTCGAGCGCGTGCTGCACTGGATGTGCGAGGCCCCCGCGCGTCATGCGCACCTCGCGGGCCGCAAGGGCGCGATCGTCGCGGGCGCCGACGCCGACCTCGTGGCCTTTGATCCCGACGCGACCTTCACGGTGACCGCGCCGATCACGCACCACCGCAACAAGCTGAGCCCCTACGACGGCGAGACCCTTCGCGGCGTCGTGCGCGAGACCTGGGTGCGCGGCGAGCGGGTCTGGAACGGCGCCACCCACGACGCGCCCATCGGCCGCTGGGTCACGCACCCCTGAGAGACACACGATGAACGCACCCGACCCCTTCGACGGAATGGACCTCGCGTCGCTGCGCCTCGGCGGCGCCGTGCTCGCGTGCAACGACGACTACTTCGCGGAGATGGACAACCTCCTGA
>JBILLI010000406.1:0-6827 GCA_044376155.1 Polyangiales bacterium | reverse complement strand
CGCCGCGGGTAGCGCATCGCGAAGGTGTAGGTGCAGTTTGGGCAATGAGTAGCCGAAGCGGGGGAAGGGCCGGGGAAGGGGGTTCACCCCGGGGCGCGGGGTTCGCTCTGTCCGCCTCGCCCGCGCACGCCGGCCGTACCCGACCAAAGGTGGTCCGTACCCGACCGGATGCCCCCGGTACCGGACCTCACCCTGGCCGTTCCCGACCTGTCCCCCCGCGTACCCGACCTGTCCCCGGCCGTTCCGAACAAGGCATCGCCCGTTCCCGAAAGGTGCTGGCGCCGTACCACCCTCCGTCCCCCGAAGGCCCCCGGGCGGTGCGTTGACACGTCCCGCGCGGCTGTCGTCCACTGGGCCCCTGTGCGCAGATACTTTCTTCTTCTCCCCGCGCTGTTCGCCCTCTCCTCGTGCAGCGACGCCAGCAGCGACATGCTGCAAGACGACTTCATGCTGGACCGCGACGCCCACGCGTCCAGCGTCACCGACGCAACCGACGTAGCCGACGCCAGCGACGCCAGCGACGCGCTCGCCGACACCGCCGATGCCACCGCCGATGCGAGCGATGCGGCCGACGGGTCCGACTCCGCGCTGCGGTGGGACATCCTGCTGCCCGACGCCCAGCCCGCGACGGATGTCTCGACCGACGCCACCCTCCCCCCCGAGGACCGCCCTGCGCCCGCGATGGACGTGGTCACGCCCCCGGATCAGCCCGACGTGGTGGTCGCGCAGCCCGACGTGGTGACCCCGATGGATCGCCCCGATGTGGTGGTCGCACAGCCCGACGTGGTGATTGCGCTGCCCGACGTGGTGATGCCCGTCGATCGTCCTGACGTCGTCACGATCGATCGTCCCGATGTGGTCGTCGTCGACACCCCCGATGTGGTGGTCCCCGTCGACCGCCCCGACGTGGTGGTGATCGATCGCCCCGACGTGGTCGTCGCTGACACCCCCGACGTGGTGGTCCCCGTCGACCGCCCCGACGTGGTCACCGTCGATGTGCCCACGGTCACCGACCTGGGCACCTCCACCGACGCCGGCGGTCTCCCCGGCCCCGACCCGGTGAGCTACACCGGCACCTTCACCGTGCGCACCGGCACCTTCACCGCGAACATCACGGTGAACGGCAACCGTCGCGCCGTACGCCTGCACGTGCCCACCAACGCGGGCCCCACGCCTCCCCTGCTCCTGCTCTTTCACGGGACCAACGGGGACGGCGCGCAGGTGATGACCGAAGCGAACGCCGTGGCCCTCGCCAACGCCGAGGGGGTCATCGTCGCCGCGCCCTCGTCGCGCTGGCTCGGCGTCGGCGACTTCGACCACGCCACCGAAGAGACCTACTGGGAGACCGAGCGCAACACCAACCCCAACACCAACGAAGACGTGCTCCTCGTGCGCGCCATCATGGTCGAAGCCCAGCGCGTCTACGGCGTCGACCCGACCCGGATCTACGCCATGGGGCACTCCAACGGGGCCTTCTTCGCGGGCTTCATCGCCACGCTGCTCCGCGACCGCATCGCGGCCTTCTCTGAGAACTCCGGCGGGCTCGTGACCTGCGCGCGCACCCCGTCGTGCAGGTTTCAGGGCGCCGGCACCACCTGCGCCACGCTCGCCACCCGCTCGGGGTGGTGCAACTGCAGCGGCCCCGAGCTCCCCATGCCCCTCGCCACCACCGGCCGCCGCGTGCCCGGCTACATCACCCACGGGACCAGCGACCCGCTCGTGTCGGTGTACTACTCCTGCACGCTCCAGGCGCGGATGCTCGCGCTGGGCATGCCCGTGCAGATCTCGCTCTTCAACGGCGAGGGACACGCGATCCCCAACAACTGGGCGCAGATGGTGTGGCCCTTCTTCCGCCCGCTGCGCCTCACGCCCTGATCGCCGTCGGGCGCCGACGTTGAAGGCGCCCCCCGCATCGGATACGGTCCGCGCGATGCGAAGCCTCCGCCCCCTGCGCGCCTGCGCGCCGACCGTCGCCTTCCTCGTGTTTGCGGGGGTCGGCTGCGCCTCCTCGGGCGGGGCCAACGGGGCTCGCTCGGCGATGCACTACAGCGACGAGGCCCAGCAGGCCTACGAAGACGCCATGGTGCTCTACCGCGACGAGGCCTGGCCCGAGGCCCTCGAGGCCATGCGCCGCGTGAAGCAGGAGTACAGCTCCTCGCGCTGGGGCTGGCTCGCCGAGCTCCGCATCGCCGACATCGATTTCAAGCAGGAGCGCTTCACCGAGGCCCTCTCGGGCTTTCGCGCGTGGATCCGCTACCACGCGTCGCAGTCCGAGGCGACGTACGCGCACTTCATGATCGCGCGGTGCCACGTCGCGCAGATGCCCGACGACTGGTTCCTCACGCCGCCCTCGTACGAGCGCGACCTCTCGTCGGCCCACGACGCCGAGGGCGCCCTCGCGCGCTTCGTGCGTGACCACGGCGAGTCGGAGCATGCGACCGAGGCGCGGCGCATCCTCGGGGACGTGCGGCGCATCCTCGCGCAGCACGAGCTCTACGTCGCGAGCTTCTATGCCTCCCGCGAGCGCTGGGCCGCGGCCGTCAGCCGCCTGCGCGGGCTCCTCGACGGCTTCGAGGGCTCGGGGGTCGAGCCCCGTGCGCTGCTCGCGCTCGGGGAGATCCTGATGCGCACGGGCCAGCAGCCCGAGGCCCGCGGCGCGTTTCGTGAGCTCATCGACGAGCACCCGCAGGCCAACGAGGTCGACGCCGCACGGCGCTACCTCGCCGTCGCGGGCGAAGGCCCCGTGGTCGCCGTGGACCGCGGTCCGACCCGCCGCAGCGGCAACCCGGTGCGCGCCAACGAGCCCGAGCGCCGCGCGCCCAGCACGCCTTGAGCCCACCGACGCGGGAGGCACATGCCGTGGATTCGTCGATCAAGCATCTCCTCTCCCTCGGCTGCGAGAACTTCTCGCGCAACGACTACCGCGCCGCCGAGGGTCCGCTGCGCGCCTGCCTCGACGCCGTCCCGACGCTCGCCGACGTGCACTTCATGCTCGGGGTGATCCACCACGACCGCGGCGAGCTCGCCGAGGCCCGGTCGCGCTTCGAGCAGGCCCTCGCGCTCAACCCCGCCTACACCGACGCCGCGCTGAGCCTCGCCGTGACCTGCAACGAGCTCGGGCGCTACGCCGAGGGCCGCGCCATCTCGCAGCGCATCTCGCAGCAGATCCGCGAGCGCGACCGCATCGACCCCTTCGCCCGGGGACGCCTCGCCAACCTCCACGCCGACGTCGCCCGCGCCTACGAGGAGCTCGGGCTCTACCCCGAGGCCGCCGAGGAGTACGAGCGCGCCCTGGGCCTGTGCCCCGGCTTCGCGGATCTCCGCACCCGCCGCGCCGCCGCCCTGCGCGCCAGCGGCGAACACGACCGCGCGCTGCGCGAGCTGGAGGTCGCCGTGATCCACGCGCCGCGCTACGCCCCGGCGCAGGCCGCGTTGGGGGTGACCCTGTGGTCCGTGGGGCGGGGCGACGAGGCGAAGGTCGCGTGGCGCAAGGCGCTGGAGATCGAACCCCGCAACCGCGCCGCGAAGGCCTACCTGCGCATGGCCGAGCGCGGCGACGCCGCCCCCTCGGGCGCGCCCCTGTCGATGCCCCCCGAGGAGCTCGAAGGACTCGACCTCACCCTGCTCGACGAGGGCTGAGGGGTCACCCCGTTCAAGGTGCCGCAATCGCGGGGGCTGTTTCAGCCACGGAGCAGGGTCGCAGCGATGGCCTGCGTGGGGAGCGCGAGAGGGACGTGCCGCCGGCTCCGCCCGTGCAGACGGCCCTGTGGGCCTGCACGGGCTGAACCCGGTGTCTGGAATTGACCGCCCCGTCGGGGCTCATGGAGGCGCGTGCGCTGCGCGCACGGGACGGGTGAAGGGTCCTCGGCGGACGGGAGGTGTTGACGCATCCCACGCCTCCGAGATCCACCCCGTCGCGCAGAGCGCGACGCTCCGCTGTCAGCCCCCGCAGGGGGCGGTCAATTCCAGACACCGGGTTCAGCCCGTGCAGGCCCGCAGGGCCGTCCGCACGGGCGGAGCCGGCGGCACGACTCCCGCGTAACCTCCACGCACGAAGGATTCGCGGGGTCGCTCGACATCGGGCAGCCCCACCGTCCCCGTGGCGGACCCCTGAAGGGAGTGGGTCAGACCCTCAGCGCCGAAGTCCGAGCGAGCGCCACCAGTCGCGCACCACGTGCCCGCCCGCGACGAGGGCCGCGACGGCGAACATCCCGACGCCCACGAGGGGATGGCGGTCGAGCGCGATGAGCACCGCGCCCCCCGCGATGAGCGCTGACACCGTGAGCGCCGAGTACACGCGACGACCGAGGCGGTCGAGCGCGGGCGGCAGCGCGGGGTCGCTGGAGTTCAGCGTGAGGTGCCCCTTGCGCAGGTCTTCGAGGATCTCGTTGACCTGCTCGGGCATCGTGCCCGCCATGCTCGAGACCCGCATCGCCGTGCGCACGAAGTCGCCCGTGAGCCGGTCGGGCGCGTAGCGTCGCGCCACGAGCCGCAGGAGGTGCGGCCGCGCCTCGCCCACGATGTCGAGGTCGGGGTGGATCTGCCGCCCGGTGCCCTCCATGGTCATCAGCGCGCGGCCCACGAGCATGAAGTCGGCGGGCATGTCGACGCCGTGCTTCACCGCGCCCCAGATGAGGTCGCGCACCAGCCCCGCGAGGGCGATCTCCTGCAAGCGCCGCCCGAGGTACTTGCGCCCGAGGTTCTCGACGTCGGCGCGAAACACCGGCATGTCGACCTTGCGCGTGGGCCGCCCGAGCGCGTAGAGCGCGTCGGCCACCGCGGCGAAGTCCTCGCGCACCGCGGCCACCAACAGGTCGATGGCCTTGTCGCGCATCGGCCCCGAGAGGTGACCCACGAGCCCGAGGTCGAGGAGCCCGAGCACGGGCTGCTCGGCGGTGCCGAGCACGAGGATGTTCCCGGGGTGGGGGTCGGCGTGAAAGAAGCCGTCCTCGAAGATCATCTTGATGACCACGCCCACGGACATCTCCGCGAGGCGTCGCCCGTCCATCCCGTCGCGCAGCGCCTCGTCGAGACGTCGCCCGGGGAGGAACTCCATCGTGAGCACCCGCTTGCCGCTCGCGTGGCGAAACACCGCGGGGAAGCGCACGCGGGTGTCGCCCTCGAAGTTCTTGGCGAAGCGCGCGGAGTGCTCGGCCTCCTGCACGAAGTCGAGTTCGGCCTTGATGGAGCGGTCGAACTCCGTGACGAGGTCCACGGGCGAGTACCGCCGCGACTCGGGCACGGTGCGCTCCAGCGCGCGCGCGAACCAGTAGAGCAGGTCGATGTCGCGCTCCACCGTGTCGCGAATACCCGGCCGCTGCACCTTCACCGCGACGGCGTGGTCGACCCCCTCGACGCGCAGGATCCCCTTGTGCACCTGCGCGATCGACGCGCTCGCGAGGGGCCGCTCGTCGAGCGACACGTACACCTCCCCCACGGGCGCGCCGAGCTCGGCCTCGAGCTCCTTGCGCACCTCGGCCCACGGCACGGGCTTCACGTCGTCCTGGAGCACCTTGAGCTCGGCGATGACGTCCTCGGGCAGGAGGTCGGCGCGCGTCGACGCGATCTGCCCGAGCTTCACGAAGCTCGGCCCGAGGTCCTGCAGCACGAGCCGCAGCCGCTCGCCGATGGACTGCGCGCGCAGGTCGTCGGGCCGTGACGCGCCGATGAGCAGGTCGTCGAGGCCGATGCGCTGCACCACCTCGCCGAACCCGTGCCGCGCGAGCACCACGGCGATCTGCCGGAGGCGGTCGAGGTCGCGAAACGCGGTGATCACCGAGGGCATGGCGCAGCTCCTTCAGACCAGCGCGAAGGCCTCGCGGGCCGCGCGCAGGGTGGTCTCGACGATCGCGTCGTCGTGCAGCGCGCCGTGGAACGCCGCCTCGAACTGCGAGGGCGGGAGGTAGATCCCACGGGCCAGCATCGCGCGGTGAAAGCGCCCGAATGCGGCGGTGTCGGACTTCGACGCGCCCTCCCAGTCCGTGACCCGGTCGACCCCGAAGAAGACCGTCCACATCGCGCCCACGCGCTGCACCGCGACCTTCACCCCGGCGGCGCGGGCGGCGTCGACGAGTCCCGCTTCGAGGGCCGCGCCGGTGCGCTCCAGGCGGTCGTAGAGGGCGGCGTCGTCGCGCAGCAGCCGCAGCGTGGTGAGGCCCGCGGCGGTGGCCACGGGGTTCCCCGAGAGGGTTCCCGCCTGGTACACAGGGCCCAGCGGCGCAAGGCGTTCCATCACATCACGGCGACCGCCGAAGGCCGCCAGGGGCATGCCGCCGCCGACGATCTTGCCGAGCGTGGTGAGGTCGGGCCGCACATCGTAGCGCGCCTGCGCGCCGCCGCGGTGCACGCGAAAGCCGGTCATCACCTCGTCGAAGATCAGCAGCGCGCCGACCTGCTTGCACCGCGCCGCGAGGCCCGCGAGGAAGCCCTCGGCGGGCGGGACGCAGCCCATGTTCCCGACGACCGGCTCGAGCATCACCGCCGCGAGGTCATCGCCGTGGGCCGCGAGCAGCGCGTCGACCGAGGCGAGGTCGTTGTAGCGCGCGGTGAGGGTGTTCTTCGCGACATCGCTGGGTACGCCCGCGCTGTCGGGCACGCCGAAGGTCGCGAGGCCGCTGCCGGCCTTCACGAGCAGAAAGTCGGCGTGGCCGTGGTAGCAGCCCTCGAACTTCAGGATCTTCGTGCGACCCGTGAAGCCCCGGGCGAGGCGCAGCGCGCTCATGCACGCCTCGGTGCCGCTGGAGCACAGCCGCACCATGTCGAGGGAGGGCAGCATCTCGCAGAGCGTCTCGGCGAAGTCGACCTCGCGGGACGTGGGTGCGCCGTAG
>JBILLI010000405.1:0-6845 GCA_044376155.1 Polyangiales bacterium | reverse complement strand
AGTTGTCGGCCGCGGCGGGGTGCGTGCGGAAATACAGCGAGGGCTCCACGGCCTCGAGCTCCATGAGGGCGAAGGATCCGTCGTCGAGGCGCACGAGGTCCACGCGCGCCTGGAGGGGCACCGCGGGGAGGCGCTGCATCACGTCGTCGGCGGCGCGCACGAGGGCGGCGTCGGGGGTGATGGGGGTGATGATCCCGCCGTGCTCCTCCTGCACGCGAAAGTCACCGGGGCGCGGGCGCTTCACGATGGCGTGGGATCGTTCGCCCGCGAAATAGAAGACCGAGAACTCCCCGGGGTCGAGCACCGAGGCGACGAAGGCTTGGGCCATCCACGCGCGGGCGGTGAAGGTGCGGGCGATGGCGTCGAGGGCGTCGTCGGGGTCACCGGGGCGCAGGCGAAAGGTGTCGTCGGCGTTGGCGCTCACCGTGGGCTTGATCACCGCGCCGCGCGGCCCGTGGCCCTCGCAGAGCGCGCGGAGCTCGGCGCGCGAGGTGCCCTCGCCCCAGCGCGTAGGGACGATGGTCACCCCGCGCCGCGCGAGGTCCCGGAGGTAGGACTTGTCGCTGTTCCAACGGAGCGTCGCGAGGTCGTTGGCGAGGGGCACCCCGGTGGCGGCGATGCGCGCCATGGCCGCGAGGAACGCGGGCAGGTCGCGCTGGTAGTCCCAGGTCGTGCGGACCACCACGGCGTCGTAGTCGCGCCAGGCGACGTCGCTGCGTTGCCAGGGGACCTCGTCGACCGCGCAGCCCCGCCGCGCGAGGACGTCGATGGCGAGGGCGTCATCGATGACGTAGCCCGCGCGGTCTTCAAGGGTGAGGAACGCGATGCGCTGCATGGGCGTGAGTATCACCGCGCGGCGGCTCTCGCGCCGCATTGACCGCGACGACGCGAGACGTGCTTCGATCCTCTCACCCCCGATGGTAACGTCGCGATGTGGTGCGGAGACTGGCGCTTCACTCGCTTCTGATCGGCGCATGTATTCCGGCCCCACGGCTTCGTCCGTCGGATGCGGGAACGCGAAACGACACGGCCGACGTATCTCTCGATGCCGCCTCGGTCGATGCAGGTGTGGACGCATCGCAGTCTGCGGACGCGTCGCAGATTGGAGACGCATCCCCGATCACCGTCGACAGCTGCCCTGACGGCCAGATTCCCCTGGGCGGGCGATGCGCACCCATCGAACCCGCCCGCCCCGTCTGGCCTCCCCCCAACACCCGCGTGACCACCCGACGACCTCGGTTTCAGTGGATTCTGGGAAGCGGTGGCGACAGCGCGCGTGTCGAGGTCTGCGAGTCGCCAATCTGCGATCGCGTATTGACGAGCTTCGTGGCCGTCGGAAACGCCGCGCCCCCACCCTCTGACCTCCGGCCAGGCCCCTTGTTCTGGAGGATCTGGGGACGCCAGGGAGAGGTGCAGTCTTCGCGCCCGAGCGTGGTCTGGGCATTCGAGGGCGCACGCACCAACGAGGACGCTGAGACTGCGCAGCGCGGCTCCATCGATGTCAACGGCGACGCGTTGGCCGACATCGTGCTCGGGAACACCGAGAGACACGAGGTTTCGGTGTACCTCGGCGCGACGGGAAGCCTCGCATCTCCGATCACACTCCAGGACCCGCTCCTCTTCTCAAGCGGGTTCACGCTGCGTCGTGCCGGAGATGTCAACGGCGACGGGCGGACCGACATCATCGTCAGCACGTCTCTGGTCTCCTGGCGCGTCTACTACGGCAGTCCAAACGGGTTTCGTGCGGACTTCGCGTCAGTTCTCGGCGCGATGCCATCGTCCGATCAACGCGTTTCTCTCAACGCCGTCGGCGACGTCAACGGGGACGGATACTCGGACCTCGCCTATCTGATCTACCAGCAGGGATCGCTGCAGGGAGCGTGTTCGCTGTACTTCGGCGCGGCCACGGGGATCAGCAACACGCCGTCAGCGAGACTCGATTCGGTCCGCATGCAGGCCGTCGGAAGCGTCGGCGACCTCGACGCTGACGGGTATGAAGACCTCGGTGCGCTCGGCGTGCCCCAGCCCGGCGAGATGTCGGGCTCGCTCTTCGCGCTCGCCGGCGTCGCCGGCGGTGTTTCGCAGCGATCCCTCCGGGGAAACACAAGCGTGATCGAGGCTTCGACCCAACTGAGCGCGCGCGCCGATGTCGACGGCGACGGTCGCTTCGACGTGCTCCTCGGAGACGATTTCGCGCGGTCACAACACTCGCTCGTCCTCGGCGCACGCGGAGGTTTCGCGCAGAGTTCAACGACTCGAACAACCCAGGACGGATCTTCAACCCGCGACGTATCCCTCACCGATCTGAACGCCGACGGGCGAGCCGACCTGGTCATGGCGAACGCCGACGGACGGCAGCTCATTGTGTACCGGGGGTCGGCGACGGGTCTGTCCACCGACGTAGGCGGCCGGCTCGCGCTGCCCTCACCCGTTTCTCCACCAGGGCTGATCTCCCCCGGCGACGTCAACGGCGACGGCGTTGAGGATCTCGCGGTCCTGCTGAGCGGCGGCGGACGGATCCTGCTTCACCTCGTGCGCGGCGGCCCCACCCTGTCGATCGATCTCCGTCCGGTGGACTCCGTGGTCGTCGCCTCGGCCAGCGTGCTGCGTCCCCTGGAATAGCCGCTGACGTGACCTCCTCCCCGCGCGAACACTACGCCCGCCTCCGCGCCGCCCTCGGCGACCGCCCCCTCCCCGCCGTGCTCGTTGACCTCGCGGCCTTCGACGCCAACGTCGCCACGGCCCTGCGCGTCGTCGGCGACCGCCCCGTGCGCGTGCGGGTGGGGAGCAAATCCGTGCGCTGCGTGGCGCTCCTGCGACGCGCCGCGGAGGGCCTCGGCGCGCGCTTCGGCGGCATCCTCGGGTTTCACCCCCGTGAGGCGAAACACCTTGTCGCTCAAGGCTTTCGAGACATCCTCGTGGCCTACCCCAGCGCGCACCCCGCGGACCTCGACGCGCTCTGCGACGCCAACGCCGACGGCGCCACGGTCACCGCGATGATCGACGACACCGAACAGCTCACCCGCCTCGACGCCCGCGCCCGCGCCCGCGGGGTGGTGGTGCCCGTGGCCCTCGACGTCGACATGGCCTGGCGCGCCGGTCCCGCGGTGCTGGGCGTGCGGCGCTCGCCGCTGCGGTCCCCCGAGGCGGTGCTCACCCTCGCCCGCGCGGTGCGTGCCGCGAAGGGCGTCTCGCTCCGCGGGGTCATGGGCTACGAGGCGCAGATCGCGGGGCTCACCGACCGCGACGCCCACGGACGCGGGATCACCGCGCATCGCGTGCTCAAGGCCCTCTCGCGCCCCGACGTGCTGCGGCGCCGGGCTGCGGTCTGCGCGGCCCTGCGCGCCGAGGGGTTCGCCCTCGACGTGGTCAACGGCGGCGGCACGGGCTCGCTGAGATTCACCGCGGCGGATCCCGCGGTGAACGAGGTGGTCCTGGGGTCGGGGCTGCTCGGGCCGCACCTCTTCGACGGCCTCGACGAATTCGCGGCGCAGCCCGCGGCGTGTTTCGCGCTGCAGGCCGTGCGGCGACCCGCGCCCGACATGGTCACCTGCCTCGGCGGGGGATGGATCGCCTCGGGCGCCGCGGGTCCCGATCGACTGCCGAGACCGTGGCTCCCCGAGGGGCTCGCGCTGCTCCCGCTGGAGGGGGCGGGGGAGGTCCAGACGCCCGTGCGCGGCGCGGCGGCGGGGGAGATCTCGCTGGGTGATCCCGTGTTCTTTCGCCACGCCAAGGCCGGCGAGCCCATGGACCGGGTGGACCGCGCCCTTCTGGTGCAGGGCGACACCGTGGTGGCGGAGCCCACGACCTACCGCGGCGACGGCCTCGCGCTGGTGTGACCTTCGCGACGCTTGTGGCGCGCGCGCGGCGCGGGCTATACCGTCGGCCCTCATGGCGGTGTCGAAAGACGACGTGGCGCGCATCGAAGGCCACCTCAAGACCCTGGGGTGGCCCGTGATCTCCCTCGCGCACAACACCTGGCGCTCCAGCTTTCGGGGCCGCGTCAGCGCGTTTCCGCTGGTGATCCAGGTGGAGGACGGGTGGTGCAAGCTCCGCGTGCTGCCCATCGTGCGGCTGCCCGCCGACGACTCGAAGGCCGACCTGCTCTACAAGCGCCTGCTGAAGCTCAACGGCGAGATCCTCCTCGCGCGCTTCTCGCTCGACGAAGACGGTGACGTGATCCTCTCGGTGGAGCTCCCGGTGACCGACCTCGACGCGAGCGAGATCCGCGACGCCCTCGACGTGCTCTCGGTGTACGCCGAGCGCCACCAGGGCGAGCTCCGGCAGCTCGTGGTGTGACCGTGCGCGCGTTCGCCCTCGCCCTCGTCATCGCCGCGGGATGCGGGAGCAACCAGCCCGCGTTCAACTTCAACACCGACGCCTCCGTGCGCCGCGACGCCGTCGCCGATGTCGCCCCCGAGGGCGGCGCCACGCCCCTCGACGTTCCGCCGATCCCCGTCGACGTGCCCACGGTGCTCGACAACGTGCGGGTCTTCGCGCACTCCAGCGACTCGCTCTACGCCGTGAACCCCCGCACCTACGGGGTCGTGCGCATCGGGCTCTTTCAGTGGCCCGCCGACGGCAACGACCACCGCATGACCGACATCGCGGTGAACGCCCAGGGGGACATCTGGGGCATCACCTTCGGCGCGCTCTACCGCGTCGACCCCACGAACGCGCGCTGCACCTACGTCGCCGACTTCGACGGCGGCACCGTGAACGGGCTGAGCTTCGTGCCGGCCGACGAGTTCCAGGGCGGCGCCGAGCAGCTCATCGCCGCCGACCGCGCGGGCTTCGTCTACCGCGTCGACACCACCACCGGGCGCACCACCCAGTACGGGATGTACGGCGACGGCGTGGGCTCTTCGGGCGACATCGTGTCGGTGCTCAACGCCGGCACCTTCGCCACCGTGGTCTCCGACGGCATCGAGTACCTCGCGCGCGTGAACCCCATGACCGGCCGCGCCACCCTCATCGGCCCCACCAACCAGACCGAGACCTGGGGCCTCGGCTACTGGCGCGGATCGGTCTACGGCTTCACCAGCGGCGGCCTGCTGGTGCTCATCGACATCACCACCGGCCGCGCCACGCCCGAGCAGCGCACGGGCCCGCCCTGGTGGGGCGCCGGGGTCACCACCCTCGCCCCCACCGCGCCGCCCTGACCACGGATCAGAACCGCACCGTGCACCCCGCGCCGAGAGGCCCCGGGGCGCAGGTCCACCCGCGCAACGCCACGTCACCCCGCGGCGCGGTGAGCCAGAGGACCAGCCCCGCGCCGAGGAGCACGGTCCCCGTGACATAGCCCGCGACCGCGAAGGCCGACGAGACCTCGACCGACACGACCCGCGCGGTGCACCCCGCGGGACCCGTCACATCGCCCGCGGCGGTGAGCGCGCAGCCGTCGCGCACCGCGCCGTCGAGGGTGAGCTCCCGCGCGACGTGCGCCGCCGCGCCGCCGAGCAGGAATGCCGCGCCCCCGATGACCCCCGCGAGGCCCAGCACCCGTCGCGGATGCGTCGCCGCGGGCACCACCCGACGCACCTCGACCCTCGGCGGCGGGCTTACCACGGGCGCCGCGGGGGAGATCGTAGGAGTGCCCACGGGTTGCATCGGCACCAGCGAGACGGTCTCCCGCGCGACGCCGCCCGCGTCGACCACCACGCGACGCGCCACGGGGAAGTACCCCGGCATTCGCACCGTGAGCACCACCGTGCCCACCGCGCTCCACAGGGGCTCGGCGAGCGGCGTGCGCCGCGCGGGGCGGTCGTCGACCTGCACCTCGGCGCCGTCGGGCACGCCGAGCACCTCCAGCCGACCGAGGTGCGCCTCCATCCCCGCGCGCTCGTCTTCGAGGGACGTGACCCGCGCGGCGATCCACGGATCCTCTCGGGACGCGAGGGCCTCGGCCATGTGCGCCCGCGCGTCGAGCCAGCGCCCCAGGGCCTGCTCCGCGCGGGCCATCTGCGCGCGCGCGCGGGGCGAGCGGGTGGTCTCCCACGCGCGGGTGAGCAGCGCGAGGGCCTCCACGTCGCGCCCCTGCTCCCGCAGCGCGAGGGCCTCGGCGATGGCCGCGTCGAGCGTGGGCGTCGAGGTCTGCGCAGGGACCGGCGTGGCCCACAGCACCATTGCCCCGAGGAGACCGAGCGACCCGCGGCGCAACGCTCAGTCCTCGATGACGGCGCCGTTGGCGCCCAGCCGACGGGTGGGCACGCCCGCATCGACGACACGCGCGCGGCGCCGCAGGGCGCGCACCGCCATCGGCGCGGGGGCGGGCACCACCGCAGGCGTCGGCGGCGGCGCGGGAGAAGGCGTCTCCGGGGGCGGCACCGGGGCGACCGCGCGCACCGACTCGGCCGGGGGGATCACCACCTCCGCGCGCGGCGGTTGCTCACGGACAGCAGGGCGAACAGCTCCGCGAGAGAGGGCCACGGCCGCGCCCGCCACCGCCACGGCGGCGACGACCCAGGGCGCCACGGGGCGGGTCGGAGGAGCCTGCGGACCGGGCGCAGGGCGCTCCTGTCCGCGGAGCGTGCGCGGGCCCGACGGCGTCGGGGGTACGACAGAGGGTGCCGGCGGCGCGGGCGCCCTCGCCGTGACCGACCAGCGCTCGCGCATGGCAGGCGACGCGAAGGGGAGCAGCGCCTCGGCGAACGCCTGCACCGAGGGGAAGCGCGCCTCGGGGGACTTCTCCAACGCGCGCAGGACCACCGCACGGAGCGCGTCGGGCACGTCGTCGGGCAGCGGCGCCGGGGCGGCCGAGGCGACGAGCTGCAGGGTGCCCAGCATCCCGTCGCCCTCGAACGCGCGGCGGCCGCAGAGGCACTCGTAGAGCACCGCGCCGAGAG
>JBILLI010000033.1:0-22605 GCA_044376155.1 Polyangiales bacterium | reverse complement strand
TGCGGCCTCGTGGCGCCCCACGTGCCGGGTGTCTGGGTCGCGTCCTGGGCGGCGGGCTTCGTGCTCTGGCTGTGCAGCGCGACGGCCCTGTGGCGTCACCGCCGCGGCTCGTTCAGCCCGTTTCACCGCCGCTTCTACGTCGGCGGGATGCTGTTCAACGGGCTCCTCTGGGGCACCGGCACCTCGTACTTCACCCCGCGTTGCCCCGCCGCGGTCGGTCAGCTGCTGCTGACCACCGTGGGCGTGACGATGATCGCGATGGTCCCCACGGCGGTCTATCCGCCGCTGCTGCTCGCCTACGCCCTCGGCGCGCTCTTCCCGCTGCTGGTCGGCCTCGCGCGCACCGAGAGCCCCGTCGCGCTGCAGAGCGCGGCGCTGCTCACGGTCTTCGGCGTGCTCGCGCTGGCCACCGGGCGCGCCTTCGGCCACTGGGTGCGCTCGGCGCACGCGCTCGCCGACGAGAACGCCCGGATGCTCGCCGAGGTGCGCCGCGCCCACGCGGCCTCGGAGGACGAGCGCGCCCGGCTCGTCGCCGCCATCGAGCGCATCTCCGAGGGCTTCGTGCTCTGGGACGAGCGCGGCGCGCTGCTGCTGTGCAACGACGTGTTCCGCGCGCAGCTCGGCGACCGCGCGGAGCGCGTGAGGCCCGGGGTCACCCTCGACGCGCTGTTCCCGCGCGACGACGCCGCGCGCTGGGTGCGGGAGTACCGCGAGCGGCGCGACCACGACGCGCCCTTCGAGGTCGCCACCGACGACGGCCGCTGGCTGCGCATCCGCGAGCAGCGCACCCGCGACGGCTGCGTGGTGGGCGTGCACGAAGACGTCACCGCGCTGCGCCGGCACGAGGCCGAGCGGCGCGTGGCCGACCGCATGCTGGGCCTCGGCACGCTCGCCGCGATGGTGGGTCACGAGGCGAACAACCCGCTCTCGTACGTCGTCGCGAACCTCGAGGTGCTCCGCGAGGCGCGGCTCGATGAATCCCTGCGCCGCCTCGTGGAGGAGAGCGCCGAGGGCGTCGCGCGGGTACGCGGGATCCTGCGCGACCTGCGGCTGTTCAGCCTCGACGGCGAGCGCACCACGGGGGAGGTGAACCTCCGCGCGCTGCTCGACTCGTGCATCACCATCGCGGCGGCCGAGCTCAGCAACGAGGTGAACGTGGTGCGCGACTACGCCAGCGCCCCCACCGTCGTCGGCAGCGGACGACGTCTCGGTCAGGCGCTGCTCAACGTGCTGCTCAACGCGATGCACGCCGTGCGGGACCTGCCCCGAGATGGGCGGCGGGTGACGGTCACCGCGCGCGTCGCGGGCGACGAGGTGCGCGTCGACATCGAAGACAGCGGCGCCGGCGTGGCGCCCGAGCTCTGGGAGCGCATCTTCGACCTCGCGTTCACCTCCCGCCGCGACGCCGGCGGCAGCGGCATCGGGCTCGCGGTCGCGCGGCAGGTCGCCACCGAGCACGGCGGCGACATCGCCGTGGTGCCGGCGGAGGGCTCCGGGGCGCGCTTTCGCCTGCGGTTCCCGATGCGCGCCGCCGAGCCGCCGCGCGCGCATCCCCGCTCCGACCCGCCAACGCCCGCGGGGCAGGCCGTGCTGATCATCGACGACGAGCCGCTGGTGGGCCGCTCGGTGGGGCGGCTGCTGAAGGGCTACGACACCCTGGTCACCGAGCGCGCGGTCGACGCCCTCGCCGCGATCTCCGCGGGACGGTCGTTCGAGGTGGTGCTGTGCGACGTGATGATGCCCGAGATGAGCGGCATCGAGTTCGTCGATGCGCTCCGCCGGGCGTCGCCCGCGCTCGTGCCTCGGGTGGTGATGATGACCGGCGGGACCTACACCGTCGACGCCGCCGCATGGCTCGCCTCGTCGGCGCTGCCCTGCCTCGAGAAGCCCCTCGACGCGACCGAGCTCCGGCGGGTGGTGGCCCGCGTCGCCCGCGGCGGCGACGTCTCGGATCGACTGCGCCCAGCGCTCAGCGCGGCGGGATGATGCCCACCGGCCTCGGCGGGTCGTCGGCGCCGCCGCGGGTGATCGCGAGGGGCCATGTGCAGTACCGCGACGAGAAGACCCCCGCGGGGCGGTGGTTGCCGCTGTGCCCGACGCCGCCGAAGGGCAGCCGGCTCGACGCGCCCACCGTCGGCGCGTTCCAGGTGAGGCTGCCCACACGGAGGCGGCGTGCGCAGGCCTCAAGCGACGCCGCGGAGGCCGTCCAGACGCCCGCGGCGAGGCCGTACGGGGTGTCGTTGGCGACGGCCACCGCCTCGTCGAGGTCGTCGACGACGTACACCGCGAGGTCGGGCCCGAAGTGCTCCTCGCGCTGGTAGCGCGACCCGGGATCGCGCCGGTCCACGCGCCGCACCCGGGGCGAGACGTAGTGCCCGCGCACCGCGCGCCCCTGCCAGGTGACCGCAGGCTCGATCGGCTCGCGCACACAACCGCTGCCCTCGCGGTCGGCGTCGGACTGCACCTCCGCGAACCGCGCCCACGCCGCGCGGGTGGCGAGCGGCCCGAGGAACACGTCGGGGTCGAGCGCATGCCCCACGCGCGTGCGCGCAGCGATGTCGGCCACGGCGTCGACGAGCGCGTCGGCGATGCCCCGTGTGACCACGAGCCGGCTCACGCAGGTGCAGCGCTGCCCCGCGGTGCTGAACGCTGACACCGCGACCTCCATCGCAGTGCGCGCGAGGGGCGCGTCGTCGAGCACCACCGCCGCGTTCTTTCCGCCCAGCTCCAGCGCGATCATGCGGCCGGGCGACGCGGCGTTGGCCGCGAGGATCTGCGCCCCCACGGCGTAGCTCCCGGTGAAGAGCACCCCGTCGCACCCCGGGTGCGCGCTGAGCCGCGCGCCGACCCCGCCGTCACCCTGCACCACGTTGAGCACCCCCGGGGGCAGCGCCGCGTCGAGCGCCGCGCGGGCGTACACCGCGGCCGTGTGCGGGCACACCTCGCTCGGCTTGAACACCACGGTGTTCCCCGCGAGCAGGGCGGGGACGATGTGGCCGTGCGGGAGGTGCAGCGGGAAGTTGAAGGGCCCGAGCACCGCGAGCACACCGTGCGCGCGCCAGCGCCACCCGAGGCGCGCGTCGAGGTCGACATCAGGCACCAGCGCGAGGCCCTCGTGGAGGGAGATGTCGACCTTCGCGACGAGCGCCTTCGCCTCGGCGCGGGCCTCGCGGAGCACCTTCCCCATCTCTCGCGCGATGGCGTGGGCGAGCTCCTCTTCGCGCTTCATCAGCACGTCGCGCAGGCGCATCAGGGCGTGGCCCCGGGCCTCGACGCCGAGGGCCTCCCAGGCGGGCTGCGCGCGGCGGGCGGCGTCCACCGCCTCGTCGACGAGCGCCACCGCGAAGGGGAGCTCCCCCAGCGCGTCGTCGAGGTCCGACGGGTTGGCGGGGCGGAGCGCGCCGTCGGGGGCACGCGGGACGCGCAGGGCGCCGTCGATCAGGGCCGTGACCGGTTCGCTCATGCGGGGAATGGTGGCACGAGGCGAGACCCTCCGCGGGCCTGGCGCGTCGGAGGGAGCATGAAGCACCTCATCCTCGGTTCGGTGGTCACGTTCTCCCTCTGCCTGCCCGCCCTGGCGCACGCGCAGCCGCAGCGCCTGGCGCCCTCGCAGGAGTTCACCTTCGGCGATCAGCTCGTGCAGAGCGAGCTGCCGCGCCCCGACGAGCGCACCGTGCGCCCCCGGCGGCGCCACGCGGGCCCCACGCTGCTGCGCGTTCGTGAGCACTTCGTGCCCGAGATGCTCCGCAGCGTGGAGCGGCTGTAGTCGAAACGGGGGGAGCCGCTCAGGCCATGGCGCGGCGGCCCGAGCGGGCCTCCGAGAAGCGCTTGATCGCGCTGTCGATGGAGTTTTCCAGCGACTCGACCATGAGCCCGTGCAGCGGGAGCGACGGGCCCTTGAGGGACTCGTAATACCGCTGCCGCTCGGTGGAGTGGATGATCGCCGGGGGGTATCCCGATCGCAGCAGCACCAGGTTCATCATCAGCCGCGCCAGCTTGCCCATGTGGCGGCTGTACGGGAACACCTGCATGAGCCGGAAGTGCAGCTTGGACGCGAGCCGCAGGGGCGTGTGCGTCTTCTTCGTGTCGGGCGACTTCAGCCACTCGTCGAGCTTCTTGAGCTCCAGCACGATCTTGTCGGGCGGCGCGATGTCGTGGAAGTACAGCCGGTGCACCGGGGTGTCCTTGCGGTAGGGCGCCTCGGGCTTGAGCTCCACGTCGTCGGGCGAGAGCACCTCCTGTAGCCGCAAGAGGAGGTCCGTGGTGAGCGGCACCTTCTTCTTGTTCATCGCGCACTCGCGCACGAAATCAATCGCGGCCTTGTGCGCGCGGATCTCGTCGTAGGTCGGGATCAACGACACGTCGGAGACCACGTCCTTGTCGATCGCGCTCTTCAGCTCGTGGAACGTGAGCATCGTGCCCTCCAGCGCCGTGTCGTGATAGATCCACGACATGTCCAGGGCCTCCTGGAACTCGGCGAGGGCCTCCTCGTCCTGCGCCCCGAGCAGGTCTTCGAGGGTCCTCAGCTTCTGATCAATCGTCGACTTCGTGGCCATCGCGGGCATTGCTCCCTCCCGCGCGGCGCGCCCGCCGACGCGGCTCTTGCACCCTAGCGCATCGGTGGACGCCACCGCAACGGCGTCTGTCCGCAGGGCCAAAATGCAACGAGGCGCGGTGAACCTTCTGGATTCACCGCGCCTCGGTACAACCTGGTGGAGCTGAAGGGGGTCGAACCCTCGGCCTCTAGAGTGCGATTCTAGCGCTCTCCCAACTGAGCTACAGCCCCGGCGGGACGTGAGATGAACCACGCTGCGCCCATCCCTGTCAAGCATCGGTGTTCTTTTTTCTCCCGCGCTCGTTGCTGCGGCGCAGTTTGACGCGGGGCCGTGGCGCGTGGTGGGTTCCGCGGCATGGCGACTGACTTCTACGACATCGACGGGCTCCTCACCGATGAGGAGCGCATGGCCCGCGACAGCGTGCGCGCGTTCGTGGACGAGCGGCTCATGCCGGGCATCTCGAAGCACTACGAGGACGGCACCTTCCCCACCGAGCTGATCCCCGCGTTCGGCGAACTGGGCGTGCTCGGCGCGAACCTCCAGGGGTACGGCTGCGCCGGCATGGGCGACGTCGCCTACGGCCTGGTGATGCAAGAGCTCGAGCGCTGCGACTCGGGCATCCGCTCGTTCTGCTCGGTGCAGGGCGCGCTGGTGATGTACCCCCTCTACGCCTTCGGCACCGAGGCGCAGAAAGACACCTGGCTCCCGCGCCTCGCGAGCGGTGACGCCGTGGGCTGCTTCGGGCTCACCGAGCCCGACTACGGCTCCAACCCCAGCGGGATGATCACCCGCGCCGAGCGCACCTCGTCGGGCTTCTTGCTCAACGGCACCAAGCGCTGGATCACCAACGGCAACCTCGCCGACGTCGCCATCGTGTGGGCGAAGCTCGACGGGGTCATCCGCGGCTTCGTGGTCGACACGAAGACCCCCGGGTTCACCGCGCAGAAGATCGAGCGCAAGTTCTCCCTCCGCGCGTCGGTGACGTCGGAGCTGATCCTCGAAGACGTCGAGGTCCCCGAGACCGCGCTGCTGCCGGGTGTGCAGGGGCTCAAGGGCCCCCTGTCGTGCCTCACCCAGGCCCGCTACGGCATCGCCTGGGGCGCCGTGGGCGCGGCCATGGCGTGCTTCGAGAGCACCGTCGACTACGCCAAGAACCGCAAGCAGTTCTCGCGCCCCATCGCGGGCTATCAGCTCGTGCAGGCGAAGTTCGCCGACATGCTGACCGAGATCACCAAGGCACAGCTCGTGGTGTGGCGCCTCGGCCGCCTCAAGGAGCAGAAGAAGATGCGCCCCGCGCAGGTGTCCCTCGCCAAGCGCAACAACGTCGCCATCGCGCTCGACACCGCGCGCAAGTGCCGCGACATCCTCGGCGGCAACGGGATCACCTACGACTACCCCATCGCGCGCCACCTCCTGAACCTCGAGACCGTGTCGACCTACGAGGGCACGCACGACATCCACACCCTCGTGCTCGGCCAGGAAGTCACCGGCCTCGCCGCGTACGACGTCACGAGCTGATCGCGTGAAGGTCCCGCGCGGCGGCCTGCTCGCGCGCACCCTCGCGGCCACGCTCACCGGGCTGCTCGTGGTGGGCGCGCTCGCCGCCGCCGTGGGCGCCGAGCGCGCCGTCGACCACGCCCGCAGCGCCCGCGCCCGCGAGCTCCGCCTCTTCGCCGTCGCCACCGCGGCGCGCATGCAGCCCCTCTCGTCCCTCCAGCGCGCCCGCCTCGCGCAGCGCCTCTCCGCCGCGACGCGCCTCGACGCCGCGGTCATCGCCCGCGCGCACACGCCGCCACGAAGCGCCGCGCTGGGCCACACCGCCGTGGGCGGACGCGCCCGGGTCGAGGTCGCCGAGCCCCTCGACGCCCGGGAGGTGCTCCGGGTGCGCGCGCCCGCCGACGCGCCCGGCGGACCCCTGCTCGGCACCCTCGCGCGGGTGCTCGCCGTGCTCCTCGCCGCCGGCGCGCTGGGGGTGGCCGTGAGCCTCGCGGTGGCGCGCGACATCGCCGCAGAGCTCCGGGCCGTGACCGCGCAGGCCGACGCGCTCCGGCGGGCGTCGCACGCCCCGGGCGGGCCGCTCCCCGTGCACGGCGGCGACGAGGTGGGCGACGTGGTCGCGGCCTTCAACCAGCTCCGGCGGGTCTTCGACGTGGAGCTCGCGCGCCACCGCGACGCCCTCGCCGCCCACGAAGAGACCGAGCGACGCCGCGACGCCTGGCTCACCACGTTGCGCCACGAGCTGCGCACCCCGCTCAACGCCATCAAGGGATTCGCCGACCTGCTCCAGGCCGAGATCGACGGCCCCCTCACCGACGCGCAGCGAGAGGACGTCGAGGCCATCGCCAGCGCAGGGCGTCACCTCCTGCGCCTCGTCGACGACGTGCTCGACCTCTCGGCCATCGCCACCGGGCGCTTCGCCGTCGAGCGCGTGCGGTGCGACCTCGCGGCCATCACCCGCGCGGCCGTCTCCGAGGCCCAGGGCATCGCCCGCGGCCGCGGGGTGGAGCTCAGCCTCGATGTCGACGGCCCCGCCCTGCTGCTCGGCGACGCCGTGGCCCTCCGCCGCGCGGTCACGAACCTCGTGCTGAACGCCGTGCAGCACGCGGGCGGGCGGGTGCGGGTGCGCGTGACCCGCGAGGTCGGCGAGCTCACCGTGGCCGTCGACGACAACGGTCCGGGCATCGCGCCCGGCGAGCTCCGCAGGCTGTTTCGGCCCTTCGAGCGCGGAGACACCGCCGAGGCCCGGGGCGCAGGGCTCGGGCTCGCGATCACCGTGGCGCTCGTGGACCTGCACGGCGGCACCCTCTCGGCGCACAGCGAAGTGGGACGCGGCAGCACCTTCACGGCGCACCTCCCCTCCCCCACGGAGATCGCGTGAGCCGGCTGCCGACGACCCTCGCGCGGGTGCTCGGCGCGGGCGTGGGCGTGCCCGCCGTGTCGTGCGCCGCGCTGCTCCTCGCGTCGCCCTCGCTCGTCCCCGAGGCGGCCGCGCCCTCGGCGGTGACCCTCGCCCTCGCTGCGCGACAGGCCACCGACGCCCTCGCCGTCATGGGCGTCGCGACGCTCGCGGCGGCCCTCGCGGCGGCCCGGGGCGCCCGGGTCGGGGCCGACGCCCGGGCGCGGCAGGAGCTCGTGGCGATCCCCCGGGCGCTCTCGATGACCTGGGGCGCCCTCGCGGCGATGCGCTTCGCCGAGGGCGCGCTCTCGACCGCGGATGACGCCCGCGGCGCGCTCTCCCTCGCCGCCGCGGCGGTCATGGCCCTCGCCGCCGTGGCCATGCACCCCGCGCTGCGCCACGCCGTGCGGCCCGCCCTCGACGACGCCCGCCTGGACCACGTGCCCGCCTCCTCGGGGGAGCGCCTCGCGCTGCGCACCGCGGTGGCCGTCGGGGTGCCGTGCGGCGCCGCGGCGCTCCTCGCGATGCTCGCGGTGGGCGCGCAGAGCCTGCACCTCTCGCGTGCGCAGGGGCAGCGCGCAGCGGCGACGTGGTCCGCGCTGGTCGCGCTGCCGGCCGCGGCCGACGAGCCCGCCGACGGCCCCGCGCTGGCGGCCCGGGTGCTCTCGGCGAGCGGCGCGTTGGGCGGCGGCCACGAGGCAGGCAACGCCCCCGACGGCGCGCTGCCCTCCCGCGCCTGGACCGTCGCCGTGGCCCTGGCGGCCGGCGCGCTGGGCGCCCTCATCGGGCGCCGCGTGGGACGCGACGCGGCGCGCACCCTCTCCCTCGCCGCCGCGCGCATCGACGCGCTCTCCGACGGCGCCCGGACCCACGCCGCGACCTCCGAGACCCCGTCCACCGACGCCGTGCCCGAGGTCGACGCGCTGGTGCGCAGCCTCGACGCCCTCGCCGCCTCGCTCGCGTCGATGACCGCGGACCAGGCCCGCGCGCTCTCGGCCCGACGAGAGGCCGCGAGGCTGCGCTCGCTGGTCTTCGCGGGCGTGAGCCACGACCTCCGGGGCCCGCTCAACGCGGTGCTGGGCTTCGCGGGGATCCTCGAGCTCGGCGCCGACGGCCCGCTCACCGTCGGTCAGCGCGAGAGCGTCGACGCGCTCAGCCGCGGGGGGCGCGAGCTGCTGCGGCTCGTCGACGACTTGCTCGACGCCGCGCGCATCGAGGCCGGCCGACTCCGCATCGAGGCCGCGCCCGCGCCGCTCACGGAGCTCATCGCCGACGCCACGCGCGACGCCGACGCGCGCGCCCGGGCCGCCGACGCGGGAGACGCCCTCGTGGCCGTCGAGCAGGTGCCAGAGCTCTCGGTGCGCATCGAGCGGGGACGCGCCGCGGCCGCCCTCGGGGCGCTCCTGGCGTACGCCCGGCTGCGCCCGGGCGCGCGGCGCGACGGCGTGGTCTCGCTGCGCATCTCGACGGTCGCGCCGGGCGAGGTGTGCCTGCGCATCCACGGCCCTGGGAGTACGCCCGACGAGGGGACCCTCGCGGGGGTGCTGGAGCCCTTCGACCTGCCGCCCCAGGGCGCACGGGCCCGCGCCGGCCTCGGGCTCGCCGTGGGCGTGGCGGCGAGGGTCATCGCGCTGCACGACGGCGCGGTCGTCGCGAGCGCCGCGCCCGAGGGCGGCCTGCTCTTCACCGTCACCCTCCCCGTCGCGTAGCGCCCGCTCAGGTGGTCGCCGAGCGCCGCGGGAGCGCGGCGCCTTCCCGCCGACGCGCGGCGAGGTGATCGAGCAGCAGGGAGGCGTACGCGAGCGCGATCATCGGCACCAGCGCCGCGGTGGTGAGCCGCATCTCCCGGCGCAGCAGCGCGCCCAGCAGCGGCAGCGCGAAGCCCAGCGTCGCGCCCAGCGCGCCCACCACGCCGCCCGCGGCGCCCGTCACCGTCGGGAACCGCCGGGGCACGAGGAGCAGGGCCGCCGCGGAGCCAACGCCGCTGGCGAGCCCCGCGACGAAGAGCAACGCCGAGGCGGTGCCGGGCGTCGGGTGCAGCGCCAACGCGGTGAGCGCCGTGCACATCGCCACCAGCGCGCCGTCGAGCACCGCGCGCGCGCCGAAGCGGTCGGCGAGGACGCCTCCGGGGACCCTCGCCAGCCCCGCGGTCGCCACGAAGATCACCACGGTGATCCGCGCCGCGCCGGGGGTGCACCCGAAGGCGTCGACGAGCAGCGCGGGGCCCTGCAGCGCGAGGGCGACGAAGACCCCGAAGGTCGAGGCGTACGCGAGGCCCAGCCGCCAGCCCTCGGCGTAGCGCAGGGGCGCGAGCATCCCGCGGAGCGTGCGCGCGCCCAGGCTCGGCGCGTCCCGCGGGACCGCGCTGACATACAGCGCGCCGGTCACCGCCACGACCACCGCGCACCCCCGCATGACTGCGCGCCAGCCGTGCTCCGCGAGCATCGCCGGCATGAGCGCGAGGGTGACCGCCGCGCCGACGTCGCCCACGCCCAGCAGCCCCAGCGCGAAGCCCCGTCGCTCCGACGGGGTCGCCGCCGCGACGGCCTGCACCGCCACCGAGAAGCCCGCGCCCGCGCTGCCCAGCAGGGACGCGCCGAACACGAGCCCCGCGGGGCCATCGGCGGCGCTCAGCGCGAAGAAACCCGCCGCGGTCAGGATGCTCACGGCGCTCCACGCGACCCGGGCGCCGAGGCGATCGGCGAGCATGCCGAAGGGGACGCGCAGCGCGGCGCCAACCAGGATGGGCAGCGCGCGCACCGCGTCGGCGCCGAGCGGTGAGAGGCCGGCCTCACGCATGGCCTCGGGCGCGGTGGGCCCCAGCGCGAGCCACGCTGCAACGGCGACGGTGAACGCGAGGAGGTTCACCGTGAGCGCGGTCTGCCACGATTGATGGGGTAGTCGCATGGACGGGGATTCGCTCCTCCGCGAGAGCGCCAGGCGCCTCGCAACCGGACTCATCGGCGGCTCGCCCGCGAAGCGTGAGCCCGTCGTGTCGACGCTGACGCTGACCCGGGGGCTGTGGTACTGCACCGCGACGCGGGGGCTCCCCATGGCCCCGACGCCCCTTCGCAGGAGACGCTTGTGTTGAAGCACCCGCTCCGCGGCGTGATCGCCGCCGCCCTCACCGCCGCCGCGTGCGAGAGCACGGTGACCTCGACCGCGACAGACGCCGCGGCCGACACGGGCATCGCCCCTGCCCAGGATGTCCCCGTCGTCGAAGACACCCCCGCGGTCGCCGACGTCGTGACCCCGCAAGACGTTCCGCAGCCCAGCGGCATCGGCGGCGCGTGCAGCGCGTCGGGCTTTCCGCAGCAGGGGAATTGCGCCCGGGGGCAGATCTGCATCCCGTCGAACCTCGGCGGCGGCGTGGCCTGGCGCGGGGGGTATTGCACCCAGACCTGCGGCTTCGGCAGCCGCTGCCCGGCCGACTCGTTCTGCTCCTCGCTGCAGGGCTTTCCGGTGTGCCTCAAGCGCTGCGGCACCGCCGAGGACTGCCGGCGCAACGAGGGCTACGTCTGCGTTGCGGCCGACCCCGACGGCACCCGCGTCTGCCGGGTCAACGACGAGCCCGTGGGCAGCCGTGAGGACGGCACCGCGTGCTTCACCCGCGGCGGCGGCGCCCGCCCCGCGCCCGCCCTCGCGCGCAACGTGTTTCAGGGCGCGAACGTGAACGTCAGCGGCCCGCGCACCGACTCCGACCTCGAGGCCGAGGGCAACGTCGCCGTGAGCCCGCGCAACGGCGCCATCGCGGTGTCGTACATCGCGCTGCAGAGCAGCTTCGGCGGCACGCAGTCGTACATGGGCGTGTCGCGATCGAGCAACGGTGCCATGTGGACCGGCGACGGCACCGTGCGCGACCCCGAGTACAACGGCAGCAGCGACCCCGTGCTGGTGTACTCCCCCGACGGCGTGCTGCACATGACCTTCATCGGGCTGCAGCGCGGCAACACCGGGCAGGTCTCGGCGGTGCGCGTGCGGGTCACCGAGAGCACCGACGACGGGCGCACCTGGGCCACCGCGCGGCAGGCCGACCCCGCGGGCTATTGCGTCGCGGGCAACGGCGGCATCTGCGACAAGCCCTGGATCGGAGTAGGCCCCGGCGTGACCGACGGCACCATGGCGCTGTACCTCACGTACCTGCGTTCGTCGCGAGGCATCGTGGGCCTGGTGGCGCAGCGCTCGGACGACAATGGGATGACCTGGGCGACGCCCGTGACGCTCGGGAACGTGTCGGGCAGCGCCACGTCGAGCAACCAGCCGAACCTCGCGACCATCGCCACGGGCCCTCGCGGCGAGGTGGCCTTCGCGTGGGTCACGGTGAACAACTCCCTGATCGACGGGATTCTCGTCGACGGTCGCATGGGCTCCACCGAGAACCGGATCTACCTCCGGCGCTCGCCCGACGGCCTGCGGACGCTGCCCTCCTCCGTGGTGGTCTCGCGGTCTGAAGACTCCGTGGTCTACGTGCAGCCGCAGGTGGCCATCGACGGCGAGACCATCCACGTCGCGTACGTGTCGGGCACCACCAACGCGGCGTGGGACGTGATCCTGGCGACCTCGGCGGACAGCGGCCGCACCTGGCGGCACCGCAAGGTCAACGACGACCCCGAGACCTGCGCATCGCACCACTGGCCGCAGCTCGTGGTCGACCCCGTCACCCACAGCGCGCACCTCATCTGGCTTGAGAACCGCTTCGGCGAGGGGCAGGTGGCCTACGCCCGATGCCCCAACGACGCGGCGATGCCCTGCGGCACGAACGAGCTCGTGAGCGACGCGATGGGCGCCTTCCGCTTCACCACCTCGCGTCAGCCCAACGTGTGGCACGGGGACTACATCGGCCTCACCCTCACGGGCGACGGCAGCCTCTGGGCCGCCTGGAGCGACACCCGCGGGGGCTCCCCGGCGATGTACGCCGCCCGCGGCCGCGCGCGCCCCTGACGCTCGCACCGCCGCGCGCCCATCAGGCCGCGGCGGGCTCGGCGTCGCTCAGTCCTTCTTGCGCAGAGAGCGCTTCATCGCCGCGAGTTCGTCGTCGTCGGACGAAGGCGGTACGGGCTTGTCCTCCGCGGGCTTGTCCTCCGCGGGCTTGTCCTCCGCGGGCTTGTCCTCCGCGGGCTTGTCCTCCGCGGGCGCAGGTCGGCCGAGCTTTGCCTTGAGCGCCGCGAGGTCATCTTCGACAGGCACGGCGCCGCTCCCAACGTCAGCCTTCGCGGCCTCCGCGGGCGCCGGGCGGCGCTTCGACTGGACCTTGGCGCGCAGCGCCGCGAGCTCGTCTTCGAGGGTGTCGGCGGGAGGCGCCGAAGGTTCCGACGCCGCCGCGGGGAGCGCCGGCGCGGCCTCGTCGAGCGCCGGCGTGGGCGCGGGCCCCTGGGCGGTGTCCTCGGCCGCGGAGTGGTCCGCGCGGGCGCCCGTGAGCGCCGCGAGCTCCTTGCGCAGCACCTTCGCGGCGCGGGCCGAGCGCGTCGACTGCGCGCGCATCTCGTCGGCCAGGGCGACCTCGCCGCGCGACGTCGCCACCGCCGCGCGCTGCGCCCAGAGCGCGGACTCGTCCTCGGCCTTGAGCACCCGATCGGTGAGCGACTCGACCCGGGCGTCGTCGACCTCCGCCCCTGCGAGTCCCAACGGCAGTTCGTCGCCCTCGCGCGCGCAGAGGGCGTCGCAGCGAGGGCACTGATAGACCCGCCCCGCGCGCTCGGTGGCGAGCAGCGCGAGGCCGAGCACCTTGAGGTTGCGAACGAGCTCTCGCTCCGTGAGGCGTACGCGGCTGCCGCACGACGGACACTCGGCGAGCGCCGAGCGCGCGTCGGCGACCTCTTCGACGTCGTGCTCTCCCCGCGGGACCACCACCCAGCCGGCGCTCATCGCAGCACCCTCACCGCTTGCGAAACCGGTCGAGCAGGCTGTTGATCTGGTTCGAGACGCTGTTGGCCTCCTCCCGCTTCTTCTCCTTGCGCATCTCGAAGAGCCTCACCTCGCGCAGCGCCTCGACGTTGCCCGGGTTCATCTCCAGGGCCATCTTGAACAGCCCCATGGCGCGCTTGTCGTTGTTGGTCTTCAGCGCCATGCCCATGAGGTAGTGGGCCTTGTCGTTGTTCTCGGTGGTGTCGATCACCTTGCGCAGCATCACGACGATGTCTTTGAAGTGCTGCTGCGGCGCGATCTGCAGCAGGCACTGCGCGAGCATGAGGTTCGCGGAGATGTCGTCGGGGCTCACCGCCACCACGCGGCGCAGGATCTTCTCGGCCTCGACCCAGTCCCGGCGCTTCACCATGAGCTCGGCGCGGTGGGTGTCCTGCACCGTCTCGAGCACCGCCTGCACCTGCTTCTGCGCGGCCGGCGTACCGCCTCCGCCGGCGATGGACTCGTCGTACTGCTCCCGCCCCTTGGGGTTGTTCAGCGCGCCGAAGGCGGCGTTGAAGAGCGCGAAGATCTCGGTGAAGAGCGACTTCAGCTCGGGGATGGGCGCCCGGTCGGGGTGGTACTGCGTCGCGAGGCGGGTGTACGCCGCGCGGATCTCGTCCTGCGTCGCCGAGGGCTTGAGGTCGAGCATCTCGTAGTAGGTCCAGTGCTCCATGCGGTTGAGCTGGACCTTCGCGGCCTTGTAGCGCGGGTCGTTCTCGCCCGACTCGGCCGCGGGCGCCTCGGGCGCTGCCGCCGCGGTCGGCTCGTCAGAGCCCTCCGAAGGCTCCGCGGGGACATCTCCCGACGGTTGAACCTCGGGCTCGCTCACCGTCGCCGGGGACTCCGAGGCGACCGGCGCGGGCGCGCTGAACACGGGCCGTGAGCCGCCGGTGAGGTCAGCGTTCATCGGCGGCGCGATGGAGGGCACCCCCTCCCGCAAGGGCGCGACGGAGATCAACGGCCGCGGCGCCATCGACTGCGACGCGAGGGCCGTGGCGGCGCTCATGGCCTCCACCTGCTTCGTCAGCGCGAGGAGGTACACCATCGCGCGCACCAGCCCGGGGTCTTTGCCGAGGCCGACGAGCTGCTCGACGCTCGACGGCGCCACGCGCAGCTGCGTCGACGCGGTGCCGAGGTCTTCGCCGAACTCGAAGCGGTCGAACTCGTGCCCGTCGCGCAGGCGAATGAACCTGCCGCCGACCTTCTCCAGCACGCCGCGCACGGCAGACTCGTCGGGGCGGTGGTCGCGGTACGAGCGCCACACCACCGGGAAGACATCCTCGGGCGTGCGCAGGCGCTGGGCGCCGTCGAGGAGGTCGACGGCGTTGTAGTACGCGTACCGCCCGTCGGGGAACCCGAACAGCGCGAGCACCTTGCGGCGCGCCTGCTCGCGCAGCGCCGCGTCGAGCTTCAGCGGGTCCACCGCGCGCAGCCGGAGCACCGTGGCGACCTCGTCGGCGCCGCCGTCGATGGCCTCCTGCGCGGTCGCGAAGACGTCGTCGGAGATGAGCTCCATCTCGCGCAGCACCCACGCAAGGTTGTCGACCACCCGCGGGAGCTCCACGGCCGCGATGCGACCGTCTTCGAAGACGATGCGCGACGCCCCGGCGACGTCAAGCACCGCCCGCAGCGCCTCGTCTTCGGGCTCGATGTGCACCACGAGCGTCCCGGTGAGCCGCTTCTCCCGGGCGTAGAGCAGCACGTTCGCGAGCGGAGTCTTTCGAAACGAGCCCTCGGTGGTGGGCTTCAGGGTGTCATTCATCGTCGCTGCATTCATCGCTGGAGCCCCACACGCCGCGTGCGGACCGGTCGGACTATACCGCGCGCCACGTCGTCCCCGAAGCCCCATCCCGCACTTCGATGCGCAGCGCCGTGAGCGCCTCACGCAGCGCGTCAGCCCGGGCGAAGTCCCGCGCCCCCCGGGCCGCCTCCCGCTCGGCGATGAGCCCGTCGACGTGCGCGGCCGTGATCCCCCGCTCGGCGATGCGACGCGCGGTGACCCTCGCGAAGAACGCCTCGGGGTCGCCCTCGGCCACGCCCGTCACCCGCGCCACGCGCGCCATCGCGGCCTCGGCGGCATCGAGGTCCGCCATCGGCGGGCGCTTCTCGTCGCAGACCTTGTTCGCGAGGAGGTAGATCCTGCCCATGGGGTCCATCGCCCCGGCGGTGTTGAGGTCGTCGTCGAGGGCGGCGTCGAAGGCCGCGAGGAGCTTCGCGAAGGCCCCGTCGTGCATCGCCTTGGCCGCGCCCGTCTTCGCCGTCGCGAGCTGCGCCCGCTTCGCCACCACCCGCGCGCGGGTCTCGTAGAAGTACTCCACCCGCTTCTCCGCCGCCTCCAGCGCCGGAAAGCCGGTCACGCCGTCGCGCTCGGCGATGTCGAAGCCCAGCGGCGCGCGGTAGTGCGTCCCGAGGATCCAGTATCGCACGGCCTCGCCCTCCACCCGGGTGAGCAGCCGACGGAGCTGGAACCACTCCGCGAACTGCACCTTGCGCGCATACACCGCCAGGAGCGCCTGCTCCCGCGCGTCGGGCGACGGCAGCGCCCGCAGCGCCTCAAGCTTCACCCGGTCGCTCTTGGAGATCTTCCGCAGGTCCTTGTCGTCGGCGAAGAGCGTCGGGAGCAGCGCCTGCACCTCGGGCGCGAAGTCGGCCCCGCGCTCGATGTCGACCTCGATGAAGCCGTTGTGCATCCACCCCCGGGCCATGGGCGCGCCGTGCACCGGCTCGCTCTGCGCGATCTCGTTCTCGTGGTGCGGGAACTTCAGGTCCATCCCCCCGCCGTGCACGTCGAAGCCCGCGCCGATGTGCGCGTGCGACATCGCGGAGCACTCGATGTGCCACCCGGGACGGCCCTCGCCCCAGGGCGAAGGCCACCGCGCGCCCGCGGGCTCCTCGGGCTTCGCGCGCTTCCACAGCGCGAAGTCGTGCTCGCTGCGCTTGCCCCCGCCGCTCTTGCCGCGGCCGAACTCCCCGCGGTTCACCGCGAGGTCGCGCTTCGACAGCTTGCCGTACCCCTCGAAGCTGGCCACGTCGTAGTACACGTCCCCCTCGTCGGTGACGTACGCGCTGCCCTTCGCGAGCAGCGCCTCGATGTGAGCGACGATGTCGGTCAGGTGCTCCGACACCCGCGGCTCGGCCGTCGGGGCCTCGCAGCAGAGCGTCGCCATGTCCTCGTGGAAGGCCGCGATGAAGCGCTCGGCCACCGCCCGGGGGTCCTCGCCGCCGGCCAGCGCGACCTGGATGATCTTGTCGTCGATGTCGGTGAAATTCCGGATGTACTTCACCACCTTGCCCTGCGCGCGGAGGTGCCGCGCGAGCACGTCGAAGACCACCGGGGGCCTCGCGTTGCCGACGTGGATGTACCCGTACACGGTGGGGCCGCAGACGTAGAGCGAGGTCTCGCCGGGCGTGCGCTCGGGCAGGGGGATGCGACGGTCGGTCAGCGAGTCATGGATTTCGAGGGGCATTGGGGGGATGGAGGAGGTAGCAAACCCCTGGTGATCCCTGCAAGATCCGCCGCGCGATGAAGATCCTCGACCGCACCCACGCGGACTATGAGCGCACCCTGCAGCGGCTCTCTCGCCGCGGAGACGACGACCTCGACGCGGTAACCCCCGCGGTGCGCGCGATCCTCGACGACGTGCGCGCCCGCGGGGACGTCGCCCTGCGCGACCTCGCCGCGCGCTTCGACGGCGCCGCCCCAGCGCGCTTCGCCTTTGACCCCGACGACTGCGCCCAGGCCCTGCGCGACCTCGCCGCGCCCGTGGCCGACGCGCTGCGCCTCGCGGCCGACCGCATCGCGGCCTTTCACCTCCGCCAGCGCGAGGGCGACGTGAGCTTCACCGACGCCGACGGCGTGCGCCTCGGGTGGCGCGTGCGGCCGCTGCAGCGGGTGGGGGTCTACGCGCCCGGCGGCAAGGCGAGATACCCCTCGAGCGTGCTCATGAGCGCGATCCCCGCGCGCGTCGCGGGGGTGCCCGAGGTGCTCCTGGCCACGCCGCGCCCGACGCCCGAGCTCCTCGCCGCGGCGTCGCTCAGCGGGGTCGCGCGGGTCTTCGACATGGGCGGCGCGCAGGCCATCGCCGCCCTCGCCTACGGCACCGAGGCGGTGCCGCGCGTCGACAAGATCGTGGGCCCCGGGAACATCTACGTCGCCTGCGCGAAGAAGCTGGTCTTCGGCACCGTCGCGGTCGACGGCATCGCGGGGCCGTCGGAGATCCTCGTGGTGGCCGACGACCAGGCCGACCCGGAGGTGGCCGCCGCCGACCTGCTCTCGCAGGCGGAGCACGACGAGCTCGCCTACCCCCTGCTCGTGACCCTCTCGCGGTCCTTCGCCGATCGCGTCGCCGCGGCCGTCGCGCGTCAGCTTAGCGCCCTCCCGCGCCAGGCGATCGCGTCGGCCAGCGTGGGCGACCGCGGGTGGTGCTTCGTCGTCGGTGACCTCGCCGAGGCCGCGCGCGTCGCCACCGCGCTCGCGCCCGAGCACCTCGCGCTGCTGGTGCGCGACCCCGACGCGCTGCTCGCGCAGGTGGGCGCCGCGGGCGCGGCCTTTCTCGGCGACCACACCCCCGAGGCCGCGGGCGACTACCTCGCCGGCCCCTCGCACGTGCTGCCCACGGGCGGCGCGGTGCGCTTCTCATCACCGCTGGGCGTGTACGACTTCTCCGTGCGCACGTCGGTGGTGCAGTACACCCGCGAGGCCCTCGCGCGGCACCGCGAGGCCATCACCGCGCTCGCGCGCCTCGAGGGGCTCGAGGCCCACGCGCGGGCCGTGGAGGCCCGCCTGCGCGACCCGCGTTGAGCTCAGACGCCGCGCTGCAACGCGCGGAGGATGAACCGCGCGCGCTGCTGGCCGCGGCCGTCGAGGGAGGGCATCGCAGCGCGGAGCAGCTCCGCCGCGCGGGGTGAGCCGCACGCGAGGATCGCCACCTGCAGCGCGTCGCGCGAAGCGGCGGGCGCGCGGAGGTACGCGGGCACCAGGGCCTCGGCGGCGGCGGCAGGGAGGCTCGCGTCGCCGGGCTCGGCGCGCTGCGCCCACGAGGAGCCAATCTCGCCGAGCGCGCGGGCCGCGGCGGCGATCGTCGCGGGGTCCTGCGCGGCGCGGAGCACGGTGGCGGCGAGGTCGAGCGAAGCGCGCGCGCGCAGGGCGCCGAGGCCCTCCAGCGCGGCGAGGGCGCGGGGCCCCGGGGTCGACAGGTGCCCCACGAGGAACGACAGGTCGTCGGGCGTGCCCAGGGCCGCGACGCCGCGGGCCGCGGCCCGGAGCGACGCGGGGTCTTGCAGGCGCGAGAAGGCCGCCCGGAGCGCCCCAGAGGCACGCGGATCTCGTTGCACCGCAACGGCTTCGAGCGCCCCGAGGGTGAGCGCGGCGCGCTCCTCGTCGCTCATCGCGCGCGGAGAGCCCCCGCCCACGAGCAGGTCGAGGAGCGGCAGCACGGCCTCGCCGCCCATCGCGCGGAGCTCGCGCGACACGCTGGGCCGCCGCAGCCGGGTGGCGAGGTAGACCTCGGGGCGAATCCCCTGCAGGTCGGCGACGCGCTGCCACGCCGCGGGGTGCACCCGGCGGTCGAGGCGCAGCTGCTCGGCGAGCAGGCGCGACGTCACCGGCGTGAGCGCGTCGGCGCCCAACAACGGATCGGCCGACGCGGCCGCGGCGGAGAGCGTGGCGAGGAGCGCGACGGCGAGGCCGAGGCGGCGGGCGCGGGTCATCACGGCCTCCCCCACCACTGCCAGCGGGCAGGGACCTGGCGGAGCGCGTTGGTGCCGCAGTGCACCTCGCCCTGCGCGACGTGGAGGATGTCCCACTGCTCGGCGAAGCGAACGTTGATCCCGTAGGGCGCGAGGGCGTCGATGTTGGCCTGCTCCACGATGTCGATGTCTCCGTCGTAAACGCCGTGAGGGCGGGCCATGACCGCGGTCCGGCCGTAGAAGAGGAGGTTCACGGTGCCGGGCATGTAGGCCGAGACCCGATCACCCTCATCCTCCCAGAACAGAATGGGGATCTCGATGAGGTCCTCCTCGGCGAGGCCCACGGCCTCGGTGATGCGCTGCACCTCGGTGTCGATCTGCCCCTGCACCCGCTCGTTGATCGACATGAGGTTCGCGTCGGCGAGCACGCTGTTGAGCGTGCGCTGGGCGGGGTACGGCTGACCCTCGCGGGGGCCGGAGGTGTAGTACCAGCTCATGCCCTCGAAGATCCGACGCGAGCCCCGGGCGCTGTCGGCGGCGACGTAGTCCGTGAAGAGCGCGCGGGCCCGTCGCGGCGAGGCCACCGCGAGGCGCCAGCCCCGGGGCGTGTCGGCGGGGATGAACGAGATGAATTCGTCGACGTGGCCCACCATCAGCCACGAGGTGTCGAGCTCCAGCACCGGGCCCTGCACCCGCTGACCGTCGAGGAAATCACGCAGCGCGCGGTCGGGGTGACGACGCTCGACGGTGCCCAGGATGGTGCGCCCCAGCGGGAAGTTCTGGTCGCCGTTGCGGTAGGGCGGGAGGATCTCGAGGTTGCCGAAGGAGTCCAGCGACGGGTCCCACCGCGGGCCGTTCACCGTGCGGGTCGCGCGGTACCACATGTAGCCCATGTCGGGCCCGAGCAGCTCGCGCAGGGTGAACGTCGCCATGGGCCGCTGCTGCGCGGGCGTGCGCAACACCACGTGCATCCCGTGGTGGCCGCCGTCGACCGCGGGGATGGCCGTCCAGCCGAACTCCATGATGTCTTGCATCCAGACGTCGGGGCCGACGTTTCGGGTGCGGTACTCCGCGCGGTAGGTGTTGACCGCGAAGAGTTCCATCCCGTCCTTGTCGGCGGCCGACCGGAGATCATCGATGAAGAACTGCACCGCGGGAAAGCCCGCGGCCTCGGGGCCGAAGACGCGGATCGTCGGGTCGAGCGACGACGAGATCACCCACGGCGCGGCCCGCATCACGGCACGGTCGGTGAAGAGTTCTTGCTCCCCGTCGGCCACGCGCAGGCCCAGGCGCACCGTGCCATCCCACGCCGGGGTGGGAAAGGACTGCGACTCGATGCCGAGCTCGACGCCGGCCTGAAGTTCTGCGGCCGAGAGCGTCGCGGTGGCGGGGTCGAAGGCCGCCCACGCGCCGTCGACGCGACGAAAGAGACGCACGCCGGGGGCGTCGGTGGCCTCCACCGACAGCGTGCCCACGGCCCCCGCAGGCGCCATCGCCCACGCCGGGATGCGGATGCGCGCGAGGTCCGCCGCGTCGGCGTCGCCGTTCACCACCTCGTCCTCGGCGTCGACCGCGTTGTCGCTGTCGTCGTCGTCGAGGTTGGCGAGAAAGCTCGCGCCGTGCTGCGCGTCGAAGGCGCCACGGTGCGCGAAGTCGCGGTCGTCGACCACGCCGTTGCGGTCGCTGTCGACCAGCAGGCGCACAACGGGCAGCGGCGGCGGGACGTCGACCACATCGGCGCCCACCGCGGCGTCGGTGGGCTGCGCCGGGGGCGCGCTCTCGCTGCTGCATGCCGCGAGCGCGAGGGCCAGGACGCACCCTCGCAGGGGTCTCGAGCGAACGTTCATGTTGGTGGATGGATGGAAGCGCCCCGCAACGCGCCCGGTCAACTCGCCCGGGCCGGGAAATCCTCCGCGGAGCCCGCCCCGCGGCGACGTGGGGTGGCGAACTCGCCACCCCTTCGCCACCCCTCGCCACCCCCCTTTCGCCACCCACGGACCAAATTCCCCTGTGATTTCAAGGCGCGAATTCTCGGCACGGCGTTGGCGATGGGGTTCGTCATGAGCACCTGCATCGACCTCGAGCTGGACCCTGACGAACACCCCCTCCGCCGCGCGCGCCGCCTCGGCCTCGACGCGCTCTCCGACGCCGAGCTCCTCGCGCTCGCCCTCGGGCGCGGGCGCGGCCCCGACGGCGCGGAGGACCTCGCGCAACGACTGCTGCGCGGCCACGGCGGGCTCCGCGGCCTCGCGCGCACCGGCTGGGGCGACCTCGCGCGCGACCTCGGCGAGCACCGCGCCGCGCGCCTCGGCGCGACCCTGGAGATCGCCCGCCGCGCCCGCGCGCAGCCGCTGCAGCGCGCCGTGGCGTTCACCTCCAGCCGCGACGTGCTGCGGGCCTTCGGGCCGCGCCTGGTCGACGCCGCCGAGGAGATGGTCCTCGCGGTGGTGCTCGACGCGCGGCAGCGGCCCGTGGCCGAGCGGGTCCTCGCGCGCGGCACGGCCACCGCGTGCGCGCTGGGCCCCCGGGAGCTCTTCGCCCTCGCGGTGCGCGAGGGAGGCGCGGGCGTGGTGCTGGTGCACAATCACCCCTCGGGCGACCCCCTGCCCAGCGAGGACGACATCCGCCTCACGCGGACCCTCCTCCAGGCCGGTCGCCTGCTCGACCTCCCGCTCATCGACCACGTGATCGTGGGCCGCGAGGGCAGCTTCTCCTTCCTCGACGCCGGGATGATTTCGGGCGACCGGGAGGGCGGGCCGTGACCGCCGGGCTCGTGCTCGCCGCCACGCTCCTGCGACCCCCGCGGGAACCACCCGCGCCGGCGCACCCCGGGGTGCGAATCATCGCCGGGCAAGGCCGGTCGTCCCCCCAACGACGCATCACCCCGCAGCGCGCGGGTCAAGTCACACCCCGATTGGACGTTCTACCCGTGGTCCCATGAGCACTGCCCTACAGTTCGCGTCGCAGCCCCCGGCCCCGCCCACCCCGAGCGACGCCGACGTGCGCGACGCCGTGACCCACGCGCTGGATCAGCTCAGACGGTGGACGCTCTCCCGCGTCCAACGGGTGAACGCCTTCACCGCGACGGAGACCCTCGCGGCGGGGGATGCCCTGTCGTCCATCGTCACGGAGTCGCGCGCCTACGTCGACGCCGTGCGGGCATCCCTCGCCAGCGTGGCGGGCACCGGAGGCGACGGCGACGCCATCGGGCAGATCGAGGCCCAGCGGGTCGCCGTGGACCGCTACCTCACCGACGCCGCGCAGAGCGTCGCCCGGCAGGACCGCATCGCCCGCGAGGCCGTCGCCGAGCTCGCCGCGGCCCGCAAGCTGGGCGGGATGCTCGCGTCGATCTCCTCCGACGCGCGCCTGTTGGCGATCAACGCCCGCATCGAGGCCGCGCACATCCGTCAGGCGATCCACGGGGCCACGAACGGCGCGGCCTTCGAGGTCATCGCCGCGGAGATGTCGAACTTCGCGCGGGCGGTGCACACCACCAACGAGGAGATCGTCGGCATCGTCGAGCACCTCGCGCAGACCGTGCAGGAGGTGGCCGACGGGGCC